>CAKPAK010000033.1 GCA_934132915.1 uncultured Bacilli bacterium | reverse complement strand
ATACTAAAAAGCTCTCTAAAGCCTTTCAAAATAAGGGTTAGGGAGTTTTTATCCTTTAAAAAGTGTCAAAGATGAGAGTATATCATTAAATGACATAAAAAAAAAGAAATATTTGACTATTTTTTAGAAAATATTTCTTTTTTGAAGAAAATACTTAGGAAAACATGAATTTGTGTTAGATATTTTGTTGTTTAAAGAAGAATTTTTTAGAAGTATTTTATGGGTATGTTTAACCTACCTTGGTAATACTTCGATGATTTTTAATGAACTTTTTGATGCCGATTGGATGTGGGAAAGCTACTGTAATAATTTTTTTATCAACTGCGGTTACAACGCCTTCTCCATAATCTTCGTGTCGGATGTTATCTCCAATGTTATAGTCGACATTGGTGTTTCGATACATTTTTTCTTTATTTATTTTAGCAACTTTGGTAAAGATAGAGGTTGTTTGTTTTTCTCTTTCTAAGTATTTATCCTCAATTTCATCAACGAAACGGCTAGGAGCGTTAACTTGCGTTTGGCCATAGATCATTCTTTTTTTGGTATTCATTATCCATAATTTTTTCTTTGCTCTAGTAATGGCAACATAACACAGTCTTCTTTCTTCTTCGATAGCCTCATTTGTCCCTTCCATAATAGAATTATAATGTGGAAATATTCCTTCTTCCATTCCAATAATGAATACATCGTCATATTCTAATCCTTTAACGGAATGAACCGTCATTAGACTGACTTTATTATTTCCTTCATCGTGTTCGGTTACATCAGAGACAAGAGATATTTCATTTAAAAAATCATCAAGGGACACTTCTCCATATTCATTTTCATAATTTTTAGTAATGGATTTGAATTCTTCAAGGTTTTCTAAACGGATTTCACTTTCTAGTGTTTTTTCTTCTACTAGTTCTTGTTTTAGTCCACTTTTTTCTAGGACAAGTTCAACAATTTCTGTTAGCGTTTTATTTTCAGACATTTTTGTTAATTCTTCAATTAGTTGTTTAAAAGCTAGTTCTTTTCCTGAGGTTATGGCTTCAAATAGGGAAGTATTATTTTCTTCTGCTCTGGCAGTTATGTTTGCTATTGTAACATTGCCAATTCCTCTTTTGGGAACGTTAATGACTCTAGATAGGCTAACATCATCTTTGGGGTTATTGATTAATCTTAAATAACATAGTAAATCTTTAATTTCTTTTCGGTTATAGAAATAGAAACTACCAATAATACGGTAAGGAATATTTGCTTTTAGCAGGGCTTCTTCCATTGCTCTTGATTGAGCATTGGTTCTATATAAGATCGCAATGTCATCATAACTTGTCCCTGCTTCTTTTAGTTTTTTGATTTCTTTTACAACATAGTCTCCTTCTGCTTTTTCATCATCCGTTTTTATATATTTTATTTTATCTCCTTCTTCATTATTGCTCCACAAGTTTTTATCTTTTCTTAGTTTATTGTGTTTAATGACACTATTTGCGGCATTTAGAATCGTTTTTGTGGAACGATAGTTTTCTTCTAGGAGAATGATCTTGCAATCAGGATAGTCTTTTTCAAAATTTAGGATATTTTTATAATTTGCTCCTCTAAAAGCATAAATCGCCTGATCGTTATCACCTACAACAAAGATATTTCGATATTTTTTACTAAGCATTTTACTAAATACATACTGTGCCTCATTCGTATCTTGATATTCATCAATTAAAATGTATTGATATCTTTCTTGATAACTATTTAAGATACTTGGACTTATTTCAAATAATTTAATGGGTAAAATTAATAAATCATCAAAGTCTACGGAATTTCCTGCTTTTAATTTTTCACAATATTTCTTATATAAAGTTACTACCTTTTCATCAAATTCCTGTTTTTTAAATTTTTCAGGGTTAATTAATTCATTTTTAGCAGAACTAATTTTACTTCTTAGTTCTCTAGCATTATAGTATTTGGGATTCATATTTAAGTCTTTCATTAATTTTTTGACAACGGTTAGGGTATCGTCGCTATCTAAGATGATAAAATTTTTTTCATATCCTAAAAACTCATAATTTTCTTTTAGAATTTTTAAGCCAAAGGAGTGAAAGGTAGAAATTTGAATATATCTAGCGTCTGGTCCAATTAATTTTGTTACTCTTTCCTTCATTTCTCTAGCAGCTTTATTGGTGAAAGTAATGGCTAAAATGTTCGCGGGTGAAATTCCTTGTTCTATTAAGTAGGCAATCCGGTTGGTTAAGACACTTGTTTTCCCAGAGCCAGCTCCCGCTAAAACGAGCATTGGTCCTTTTTCGTGTACAACAGCTTGTTGTTGATTTTGATTTAAAAAACTAATATCCATGAAAATTCCTCCTTCTTTTAAAATACTTCACTTATATTTTTCCTTTAAAAAAAGATATTTTATCGTAAATATCTTTAGATTGTTTGTTCTGTTAAATTATCAATAAATGGGATTTTTTCATTTAGATATAATCCTATTTTTTTGTTTTCTAAATTTTTTATTAATTCTTCCTTAGGAATTTCAACAAAACTGTTTCTAGTATAGTTGAAACTGTAATGTTTTTGGGAGAAATTAATTAATAAGAAATGTTCTTTTTTCTGATAATGATTAATATAAAGATTGGTTATCGATACATTAAAATTAGGACAATATTTTTCAAAAATTTCTTTATAAATAATACCTAGTTCGATTGGTTTTACATGATTGACTTGAATGATTTTGCTGGTTTGATTCATCATTTCTTGAAAAATATTTTCTTTTTGGTAGTCTAAATGAAGAAGAATCGTATCGATTTTATTATCATTATAATCATCTTTGATATAGGCAATCTTTTTATCTAAAGTTAGATTATCGTTATATCCTAAAAAATTTTTAGTTTTGAAATTGGCTTGAATAAAAGGAATATCTTGTGTAATATCCGTTATTAATTCTCTATTATCAATGGATAAAATATTTTTTTGGTAACCTAACTGGCCAGTTGTAATGATTTTACATGAAATATTCATGATTCGGCATAAAAATAAATATAGTTTACTTAAAGAATGATTTGTTCCTTTGCTATAATATAAGCTTCCCCATAAATTATTAACGGTACTAATATTTTGCAAGTTAAATACTTCATTTTTATCGGGTAATATGTTAATGTCATATCCTATATTTTTCCCAATTGTAATATATAAAAATCTGGCAATTTCTAATTCTGATAAAGAAAGAGGAATACTATTAATAATGTCTAATATAAAATTTTGTGATTGTTTAAAAATATCATAAGAGACATAAATATATCCCGTTTCGTCTTTTAATGATTCAGAATAAGAATAATTTTCTCCATTTTTTAGGAGATAGTATATTACTTCTAAATTTGGGTTCATAATATCTAAATTAATATATTTAATGGAAGGGGTATTTTCTAAGTGTTTTATATCTTCCATATTTTTAATTATCATTCTGATTGGGGAGCTATCTTTCATACTATCACCATTTTAATTATAGTATAGGTTAGAAAAAAAGGAAACATAATTATACTTTTGGTTTACAAATTTTTGATTTTGTTTACTTTAAGTAAAATACTGATAAGGATTTTAGTTCTTATCAGTATTGTTATTGGTAAGGCAGGCGTCTATTTTCTCTTTAATGATTTCTTTGGTGAATGGTTTGGTTACGCAGTCAGTAAAGCCTAGAACTCTATATTTTTCTCTCGCTCCATTTATAGCATCGGCGGTTAAGGCAATGACTGGGGTTTTAAAATCTTTGATTTTTTTGAGTTCTCGCATTGCTGTAACACCACTCATGACGGGCATCATAATATCCATCAAAATCATGTCATAGTGTTTTTCTTTGACTTTTTTTAGGGCTTCTTCTCCATTGTAACATTCGTCGACTTCTTTAAAATTTAGTCCGCTTATTGCTCGTCTTGCTACTTTGATGTTTAATTGATTATCATCGACAATTAAGAGGTTTTTTTCTTGGTAAGGGATTTTTAGTTGTTCTTGATTGTTATTTTTCTCTTCATTTTTGCTCTTTGGAGGAGAAGAGATTTTTTGTGGTAATGTTACCATAAACATTGAGCCTTTGCCGAAGGTCGATTCAACATTGATTTTTCCCCCTAATAATTCAACTAACTTTTTCGTGATTGCAAGGCCTAAGCCAGTTCCTTCGGTGGTTGTATTTTTTTCAACATCTAAGCGTTCAAATTTATGAAATAATTTATCAATATATTCTTTTTTTATTCCTCTTCCGGTATCTTTCACGGTGATAAATAAAAGGGTTATTTCTTTTTTATTGATGCACTTAATATTTAATTCTATTGTTCCTTTATCGGTATATTTAATTGCATTGGATAAGAGATTATTTAGTATTTGTTTTACGTGGATTTTATCTCCTTTTAAGTATTCTGGAATATCAGGAGCGATATTGAGTTGGTAATTGATAGGTTTTGTGCCTATTCTTGTTCCATTGATTTTAAATAAGATTTCAACTTCTTCTTTGAAGTTATAAACCACTTCAGTGACTTCTAATTTATCACTTTCGATTTTATTGATGTCCATAATATTTCCGACAATTTCTAGAAGGGTATGGGATGCGGAAATAACATCACCAACATCTTCTTTCATACTGGTTGGTAGTTCTTTATTATCTACCATATCTTCACATAGGCCTACGATTGCATTTAAGGGGGTTCTTATTTCGTGAGACATTGAAGATAAGAAGTCACTTTTGGCCATATTGGCTTTCTCGGCTTGTTCTCTTGCGACATTTAAATCTTCAATCATTTTAATATCGGGATTTTCAATGGTAAAATACATTAGATTCGTTACAATGGCAAAAGAGGATGAGATAATTAGAAAGCCTGGATTTAAAGCCCTTATTCCTAATGCTAGGGTCATAACGAAAATAAATGCAAGTACAGGGATATATTTGTTTTTCTTTTCTTTATTTATTCTATTAATGTAACATATTATCCAACTAACGAGGTAGAGTAAAACAATTAAGTATAGCAAATTTGTACTCATTCCGTAAGAATATACAATGTGATTTTTATGGTAATACTTTAGGGGTAAAAATAATAATAAACTTATAATACTAAACCATAGGACAATAAAGAGAACTCCTCTCTTTCGGTGGAAATTTAATTTTTCATCTTTTCTTTTAAAAGAGATTGAATAAATATATAATGTAAATAATGATTGCCAAAGAAAGATTGTGATCAGAAATAAACGATTAATGAATTCTGTTAAAAAGGGAATTTTTTCTAAATTAGATACGGTGATGCAACAGAGAATTTCCATGATTAAATTGATTATGTTTACAATAATAATATTTCCATATAAATCTGTTTCTAGGTTATGAATTCTTTTTTTCTTAAAATAAATGATCCCAATAAAAACACTATAAATTAGGTTGCAAGTAATTGTAGCAAGACCTAAATACATAAAAACACCTCCATATACTACTTAAAACAAGTATAGCATATGAAAGTTTTTTTTTAAATAAATTTATTTCTCTTTTAGAGATAAATTCTTTATTTTTCCTTTTTGGGAACTTTCTATCATTTTTAAGGCTTGGGTATCTATTTTGCCAATAGCAGTTACAGGGAACTTTTCAATTACTTGATAGGAATATGGTAGGGAATATTCCGCTAAATTTTTTTGGCATAATTCTTCTATTTCTTTTAGTATTTGTGTTTGATCTTTCGTAGGATCTTTTAAAATAATATATGCTTTAGGTAATTCTCCTTGAATTTCACTATAATCTCTGCACCCTACTACTTTACATTCGGATACTTCTTTATGCGATAAAATAATTTCTTCAATTGAGGAAGGATAAACTTTAAATCCATCTGGTCTAATAATCATTTCCTTATATCTTCCTTCGACAAATAGAACGCCATCTTGATCAAAATAACCTAAATCTCCTGAATAAATTGTAGGGATTCCTGATTCATGATGGAGAATTTTTTGCTCTTCTTTTGAATTATTATAATATCCTAACATCACATTTGGGCCAGAGATTCTAACTTCTCCTTTATGGTGATAAGTTAATTCTTGATTGGTTTCTGGATCATATATCCCCAAATTGCACCGATGGAGAGGAATGCCTACACTTTTTAATTTATTTACTTCATTATTGATGCAAACTGTAACCGCTGCATCCACTTCACTCATTCCATAACCTTTTATAATTTTGGTTTGGCAATGGTGTGATTTTAAAAATTCGTTAACTTGCTTTTCTAGTGTATAATCCATTTTATCTCCACCTACAATTGGTGTTTTGATAAAAGATAAATCAACATTTTGTAATTTTTTACTTGATAATAGATAGCCATAATGTGAAGGTACTCCCGCCATGTAATTTGGTTTATGTTTAAGTAAAATTTCATCATATTTAGATGGATCAAATTTTGGCATTAAAATAACTTTCATGTTCATTGATAGGGGTAAGTGTAAGCCATTTCCTACACCGTAGACAATAAATGGAGGCATAATATCCAGCCATGTTCCACGATCTTTAAAATCAAGTCCACTAATTTCACATTGGTAAGCACAACAATTAATATTATCATTGGATAAAATTACTCCCTTTGCTTTTCCTGTTGTTCCTCCCGTATGCACGATGGTTACAGGCATGTTTTCTTCATATTTTACTTCTTTTACTTCAGGATTTCTTTTCTTTAAAAAAGTCTTCCAATCGATAACTTCTTTTGTATCCATAAATCTTTTTTCTTTACTAGTAATTTTATCTTTTAGTTTTAGTATCTTTTGAATTGGTGCTTTAAAGCTTTCATATGGAGTAATAATAACAATTTCTTCAATAGAAGTATTTTTCTTTAAATTTTTATATTTTTCGTTTGCGGCATCGATTCCAAAGAAAATTTTTGAATGAACTTCATTTGCATATTCTTCTAATTCAGTAGCGCTTTTTCGTGGATCAATCATATTTGAGATTGCTCCAATTTTTGCAAGAGCGTAGAAAAGAAAAACCATTTCGGGAGTTGTTGGCATAGAAATTGTTACAATATCTCCCTTTTGGACATTCATGGCTACTAAAGATTCTGCGGTTTGATCAATTTTTTCAATTAATTGCCTGTAAGTTAATTGGTTTCCAAAATATTCGATTGCGATTCTGTCTAGATTGTCTTTATTTTTTTCTTTTAAATAACCATAAATCGTATTTTGGGGCATATCACTTTTGATAATTTCTTCACTATAATACTTCAACCAAGGTTTGTCAATACTGGCATATCCTGTTGGGGGTCCCTGAATTTTTCCTAGAGATAAATTTCTCAAATATAAATTTCTTAATTTTTCTTCATTTAAATTTAGTTTTTTAATCATAGTTACTCCTCACTTCTAAAAAATTTGAGTTTTATTTTAATTGCAAGTTTACTAATTGGTTTCATTTCTAATTAAATATAGCATTTTTTCTTATTAAAAGATATTTATTTTCCTTGTAGTTAACAAAAATGATTGGTTATTCTTTTATCTGTATTGTTATTTTTCCAATAATTCCACTTTATAAGAAAAATACTGATAAGGATTTTAGTTCTTATCAGTATTGTTATTGGTAAGGCAGGCATCTATTTTCTCTTTAATGATTTCTTTGGTAAATGGTTTGGTTACGCAGTCAGTGAAACCTAGAACTCTATATTTTTCTCTCGCTCCATTTATAGCATCGGCGGTTAAGGCAATGACTGGGGTTTTAAAATCTTTGATTTTTTTGAGTTCTCGCATTGCTGTAACACCACTCATGACGGGCATCATAATATCCATCAAAATCATGTCATAGTGTTTTTCTTTGACTTTTTTTAGGGCTTCTTCTCCATTGTAACATTCGTCGACTTCTTTAAAATTTAGTCCGCTTATTGCTCGTCTTGCTACTTTGATGTTTAATTGATTATCATCGACAATTAAGAGGTTTTTTTCTTGGTAAGGGATTTTTAGTTGTTCTTGATTGTTATTTTTCTCTTCATTTTTGCTCTTTGGAGGAGAAGAGATTTTTTGTGGTAATGTTACCATAAACATTGAGCCTTTGCCGAAGGTCGATTCAACATTGATTTTTCCCCCTAATAATTCAACTAACTTTTTCGTGATTGCAAGGCCTAAGCCAGTTCCTTCGGTGGTTGTATTTTTTTCAACATCTAAGCGTTCAAATTTATGAAATAATTTATCAATATATTCTTTTTTTATTCCTCTTCCGGTATCTTTCACGGTGATAAATAAAAGGGTTATTTCTTTTTTATTGATGCACTTAATATTTAATTCTATTGTTCCTTTATCGGTATATTTAATTGCATTGGATAAGAGATTATTTAGTATTTGTTTTACGTGGATTTTATCTCCTTTTAAGTATTCTGGAATATCAGGAGCGATATTGAGTTGGTAATTGATAGGTTTTGTGCCTATTCTTGTTCCATTGATTTTAAATAAGATTTCAACTTCTTCTTTGAAGTTATAAACCACTTCAGTGACTTCTAATTTATCACTTTCGATTTTATTGATGTCCATAATATTTCCGACAATTTCTAGAAGGGTATGGGATGCGGAAATAACATCACCAACATCTTCTTTCATACTGGTTGGTAGTTCTTTATTATCTACCATATCTTCACATAGGCCTACGATTGCATTTAAGGGGGTTCTTATTTCGTGAGACATTGAAGATAAGAAGTCACTTTTGGCCATATTGGCTTTCTCGGCTTGTTCTCTTGCGACATTTAAATCTTCTATCATTTTAAGATCCGGATTTTCAATGGTATGGTACATTAAAACGGTTACAATAGTTTGCATAGATATCATCAAAGTTAATTCTGGATAGTGATATTGAATTAACATCACGGCAATACCTAAACCTATAAATAGAAATATTGGATAATACTTTTTATTAAAAATTTTTTTTATATTGCTCATCAATTCTAAAATCCAAATAGAGATACAAATTCCACTAAATAAATAAGTATAGTTTGCAGAGGATCCATAGGTATAAGCGGTCCCATTTTTACTATAAGCATATAGTGGTAAAAAATATATTATTCCTACACTAATTATAAAAATAGTTATTAGTATATATTTACTCCAGTTAATAATTTTATTCTTATATTTATCTTTTAAAGAAATTACGGTTACATAATAAGTAAAAAGAGAAATCCAAATAATAAAGTATACTAGTATTAATTTTAAAATTAAAATAGCTATATGTTCATTTTTAAAAAGTAATACTCTAACTGCATAAGTTGCGGGAAAAATTTCTATCATCAGGCCAATTAAATTGGCGATTAATAATTTTCCATAAATTGTATTTTCAATATTTTTTTGCTTTTTTTTAGGGAAATATACTGCTATCATTAAGATACAATAAAATAAACTAATAATGGAAAAGAAGATGCCATTTTTCATACAATCCCTACTTTCAAGAACATTATAGCATAATATTGTTAAAATTTTATTTTTTTTAGAAAAAAAGTAGAGATTATTTTTCTCTACATGATTTTACTCTTTGTTTAGTCTTAATTTTTTTGCTTTCTAATTCATTAATGACATTTAACTTTTCTTCTATTCCTATGGTTAAACTTAATTCTTTTGTTTCCTCTTCTATCTTTTTATAATCAACTTTTCCAACTTGCGTTCTTGGTAAAGTGCTTTCTACTTTTATAATATTTGGCCAATATTTTTCTTCTAAATTGTTTTGAATGGTAGTTTTTATACTTTCAATAGCTATTTCTTCATCTTGAACATAAAATTCATCTAGAACAACATACAAAATAATTCTATTATTGTAACTATTTAATTTGCAAATGTTAATATTTCGATCAATTTTAATTTTTTCTACAATATCTAATAATTGTATCTCATGTTTAATTCCATCTTTATCTACGATTTCTATTGGTTTTGCAATTCTATCTAACACAAAAAGATTTCCATTTGTATCCATCCTAGCATAATCTCCTGTATTATACCAAGTTATTCCTTTATCATCTTTTATTAGTGCCTTTTTTGTTAAATCCTCTCGGCCATAGTAACCATTCATCAAACATGGTCCTGTAATCAACAATCGACCTGGAGTATTATAAGAAACGTCTTGAAAACTTTCATCAACAATTTTTACATTATTAAATGGTAATGGAATTCCTGATGAGCCACTAACATTACAATTAGGATTTGCGACACTGAAACATGTATTTACTTCTGTAGCCCCATATCCAGTTTCTTGAAGGATCCCTGTTTTTTGATAAAATGAATCGGCTTGATTTTTTTCACATCTTTCTCCACCAATGACTACTTTATGAAGATGGCTAGAAATTTTTTCTAAGTCTTCTTTAGGAAGATGAAGAATTGAATCCCACAAGTATTGTGACCAAATTCCATACTGTGGTAAATATTTTAATAAGTATTTTGGAATTGACTCATAACTTAAATTTAATTCTAAAATATTTTCTATTCCCATACACATCGCCATATGTATCATATCCGCATCCCAAAAAGCTAGAAATGGAGGAACTAAAACGAGATGCTTTTCCCCCCTTTTTAATCCTAAATTGGCAAGTTTGTGTTGATAAGCTAGAGCATTATTTGCATCATGTGATAGTAAAACCGCTTTATTTATCCCTGTTGTGCCACTTGTAAAGGAAATGTTGCTTGGTAATCTAAAATCATAGATACTTTCGACGTGTCTTTTGGTTTTATTTTCTAATTTTAAGAACCTTGATAAAGATATGGCTTTTCTTACTGTTTTCTGCTGGAACTGATTAGAAAGATTTAATGCCTTTACTTTTAATTGTTCAACTGTAAAGATAGGCATTGATTCTTCAAGTGGCATTCTAATTTTTTCAATCTCTTGAAACTCTGGTAAATTTAATAGCTCAGAAACATTATTTTCTAAAATGTCTAAAAAGAATATTGCTCTGGGATTTAATACTTTTATTTCGGTATATAATTTATTTAGCGCGTCATTTTTTTCTTGAATATCCATAAAATTAAGGTTTGACGTGATAATTCCTAAAGTAGCACAAGCATATTTTAGAAACACTAACTCTGGTGTAGAAAGACCAATTGTACAAATAATATCCCCTTTTTGGTATCCCTTTTCTTGTAAAGCGATAGCATAATCATTTATTTTTTTTTCGATTGTTTCAACAGTAAATTTTTTTTCACCTCGATTGTTTAAAATAATTTGGTTTTCATATCCATGATTAAACTCTAAGAGATAATCTTTTTGATTTTTTTGGGGAAGTGGTTTTTCGAATACTTCTTCTTCATACCATTGCTCCCAAATTCTATCTTCCTGTATCTTTCCCGTTACTGGACGATCTAACTTTCTTCTTTTCTCTTCTCTAATTATATCCATATTTTCCCCTCACTTCTAAAAAATTTATGTTCTATTTTAATTGCATGTTTACTAATTGGCTTGAGTTCTAGTTAAATATAGCATTTTTTTATCTTAAAAGGTATTTTTTTCTCTTTTAGTTAACAAAAAATACTGATCGGGTTGAAGTTACTGATCAGTATTTTATTTAAACTTAAATTTTCAAAACATGTACGTTTAAATAAGTTGCAGGTAATTTTAAAAATGATTTGACAAAATCTTTGGTTCTAGCAAGGAATTCCCGAATTTCTCTTTTTTCCTGATTTTTATAAATTTTTTGGTCAGAAGCTAGGCCGTAAACATTAATATCTAAGTGCTTGGCAATATATAAGGCCCGGTATAAATGATACTTTTGCGTAATGATTATCATTTTTTTCGCGTGATAAATATATTTAGCGCGATAAATACTATCATAGGTGGATATTCCAGCGTAATCTGTAACAATTTTTTCTTCTTTTATGTTGTTTTCTAGCAAATAGTTTTTCATTACACTGACTTCATCGTAATCTGCTTTGACATGATCGCCACTGATTAATATTTGAGGAGAGGGATTATTTTGATAAAATAAAATACTTAAATTTAGACGTTCTTCTAACATGGGACTTGGTCTTTTATTTTTTATTCCTGCGCCTAAAACTAAAATGTAATCAATATCTTTTTGCGAAAAGGCTTCTGTTTGGGAAATTATTTTTGATTTTGTACTCTGAATAACATATCCATTGGTTATGATGAAAAAAGATAAGATTAAGAAAGAAATGGTACTTAAGTATTTTAATTTTTTAAACATCATTTTGTCTTTCCCCCTTATATGATTTATGACAGAGATTAATCTTTAAGTTTTATGAATGAATTATAGCATAAAGTCCTTAAAACATCAACTTTCTCATATGATTACTTATCCTCTTAAAAAAGCATAAAAAAACTACATTGATTTTTTGGTCATTTATCAGTGTAATTTTATCTTTTTTGAAGAAATACGTATCTGATCTTTTTTTCTAATGGTGATAGTACTTCTTCAAGATTTTCTTCCATTAATTCTAATCGATTGAACCTTTTTTGTAAATTTGGTCCTGGTAGTGACACGATTAGTCTACCCCCATAAAGGAATGATTTACCTCTACATTCTTAGCTTGATAACCTTTAGCCGTACTAATTAAATTAAATGATACTTCTTGCCCTGGAGTTAAAGTTTTATATCCATCTGCTTTAATTGCAGAATAATGTACAAAAATATCTTCTCCTTCATTGTATTCAATAAAACCAAATCCCTTCGCATCATTAAACCACTTCACTCTACTTTTCATTCTAGTTCCTCCTTTGTACTACTCTTTTATTATGGCATAAGATTTATCTTTAAAACTGTAATTTTTATATATTAAAAACTGTAATAAATCTGTAATAATATTTAAAATAAATTTACTTGTTTTTCATTAAATCTTGTTTATTTTTTCGACGCTTAGGAAGAGTTTTTGTATTAATTTGTGTTGCATCATAGAGTTTTTTCAAAATGGCGATTTCTTTATTTACTTGATCAACACTTAAATTTAATTCTTGTGCTTGTTTGACAATACTATATCCTTTGGCTCTTGTTCTGATGATATATTCTTGTCTTTTATTTAAATTTCCCTCTTTAATAAAAGTCTCTAATACTTGCTTTGTCCATAGTATTTGTTTTGTCATTTTTTGTCTCTCCTTACATTCCGCTTTTTTTCCATTTTACTATAAACAAAAATAGGCAAAATTCGAAAATTTTAGGGAGCAAGTTTATTTGTCTTAAACGATATTTTGTTTTCAGTAAGTTAATTTCATTTTTTTAAGAAAAAGAGTTGAAAATTTATTCGTTTTATGATAAATTATAGTTATCTTGTTTTTAGGAGTGTAGTTCAGTTGGTAGAACGTCGGTCTCCAAAACCGAATGTCGTGAGTTCAAATCTTGCCACTCCTGCCATAGATCTTATTCACTTTTTTAGTGTTTATATATTAAATCCTGAGTGGGATTTTTTTTCATATATTAAAGTTAAGGGGGAAAGAATGATAGACGAAACTTTAAAAGAAAATCATGATTTAAAAGAATATGTTAAGGAGCATAATATTGACGATCTTTCTTCTGAAGAGTTGATGAAGTTAATTGAAGTGCCTTTTTCGTTAAATACCATTAGAAATGCATTTAACCTTTCCGAAAAAGAATTTCATTTAGTTAGAGAAAAAAAAGAAATCAGTAACATTCATTTAGAAAGTGCTATTAGAAATATTGATTCTATTTTGTTTTATCTTGATCATACCGGTAAATTTGGCTTTATTACTAAAAGAGTAAGAAATCAAGTCTTAAATATTTTGATTCAATCGCAACCAAAGAGTCGACCTCATTCTCAATTTTATCTTAAAGAATTGTTTAAAATTGATTTTAGTAAAGAAGGGATTTTAACTGATATTAAAAAAAGAGAAATTGATGTGAATTATCGTCTTGATGCTAATCAAGAATTATTACAAAGTATTGATTCCACCATTTCTTTATTGATTCGTCAGGAAAAAGATTTTTTACTCCATCATAATCAAAGGAAACTATATCAAAAATTAACAACGGACGTGAAGAGGGGAAAAAGATTCCATATTTCTGAACTGACTTATCCTATTTTGTATGAACTTTCTATTATTGAAGATATTTTTGATCGTTCGATCGGAGACTTGTACCATGTTTCTGAAACGAAAATTCGTAATATTAGAGCGAAATATGGTTTATCAAATAAATTTAAAAAGAAAATATCTGATTTTCCAGAAACTTTAATCTATTATAGAGAAGAAACCGGTTATTCAATGGAAGGTATAGGTGATGAGAGTATAGATTTCATTCATACTTTTCTTTATTTGAATGAAGAAATGAAATCCGAATTCAGTAATCGATTTCAAGAGTCTAAGAAGGAGAAAAAAATTCTTGAAGAAGTGATGAATGATGGGGATAAAGAAAAGTATTCAAAAGACAAGAGAGAAGAAATTTTTGTTGAATTAGATGGAGAAAAAACACTTTATCATGTGATGTTTTCTCAAGAAACCTACCTGCCTTCCCCCTCTAAAAGTCAAGAAAAGAAAAAGAGTCTTAGTCATGGAAAAAGGCATCATTATCTGAATGAAACAAAGATAAAAATAGATCATGGAAAAATTGGCGAAAAAATCGTTGAACAATTCGAACGAGATCGGTTAATAAAACTGGGATTATCTCATTTAATTGACAAAGTTAAGATCGTCGCACAAATTGATGAAGAGACTACTTTTGATGGAACTGGTTATGATTTAATTAGTTTTGATGAAAATGAAGAGCGAATTTTTATTGAAGTGAAAACTTCATTTTCCAATAAAGATGTCCCCTTTTTTATTACCACGAAAGAAATTCATTTAATGGCAGGAGTCTGTGAAGAGTATGACTGTAAAAAATGTTTTATTTATTATGTTTTAATACAGCCAGATCATAATGTTGTGATAAAAAAAATTACTGCTAATGATTTTCAAACCCTCCAGTTGGAGCCTGTTTTATATAAAATAAAGGGGTAGATTACGATTTTATTGGAATGACTGTGTTGGTGATGTGGATAATATCATTCCATTCTTCTTTGGTTGTTGGTTCTCCTAAATATGGGGTTGATAAAGAGGGGTTGTAACTAGCGGCATAAAAGCGTAATTTATTGTTACTATCTAATGTATTGTCTGTATAAACGACATAGTCTTTCTTATTATTTGGATTGTTGAACGTTAAAACGACATCATATTCTACTTTTGTTCCATTAGATAAAATCGTAAATATTTTCTTTCTATCTGACATGATAATCCCCCTCTTTTGTTAGTTTTTTGATTAACCCTTGACGTTCTGTATTAATTTTTGAAAGTTCTTCCGTGGTTGCTGTTTCTTTTTGAATAAATTCTTGAATGGCATGATTTCTTTTTTCTACTAATTGATAGACTTGATTATTTAATTCTAATAATTTAGTATAATCTTCATTAGAAATTGTAATGGTTTTAGGAATAACTGAATTTATATTTGTTTTGATTAAATCTTTTAATTGAAGATTTTTGGTATTTATGATTGTTGATAAATCTAAGTTAGTATTATGATTTAAATAAAATGTATAGAAAACTCCTTTTAGAATATTGGGATTTTCTGGAATGTAATATGTTGTGATTGATGTATTCATTAATATCCTCCTTTTTTACTAATATGGCTTGATTTGGGATAATTATTTATTTTTTTTGGGTTATGTGCTAAAATTATGCTAGAAGGAGTTTGAAAATGAAGAAAATTTTTATTGTGTTATTTTGTATTTGTTTATTAAGTGGGTGTGGTAGTGAAAAAAATGCTAAACAAGATAGTTACTCTGTTAACTATATGGAGGCTAAAGAAAAGATTATTAATGAGGGAGCAATTTTATTAGATGTGCGAACTGAGGATGAATATAATGAAAAACATATTGACGGAGCTAGTTTACTTCCTTTAGACAAGATTGATAGCGATAGTATTGCAGCAATTGTTAATGATAAGAATAGTCCAATTATTGTTTATTGTAAGAGTGGCAATCGAAGTCATCAAGCTTTATTAAAATTACAAGAGTTAGGTTATAGTAAGGTTTATGATTTAGGAGCAATGAGTAATTGGAAAGAATAGAGTTATCCACAGATAACTGTGGATAACTTTTTTTAAAGCAAAAACAATATAAGTATTTTTTACTTATATTGTTTATTTTTTCGTACTTTTTTGTATGAAGGTACTTATCTTTTAGCCTAACCTTTTTTCTTTTTATTTTTCAAATGCAGTAAATGATAGCATTAATCCACCAGTAGTATTGGCTTGGTCATCATCTGTATAACCATATTCACCAAATGTGAATGCTACTAAGAATGGAACATCTCCAGCTTCTTTTTTTAATTGTTCATAAACTTCGTTCATTCTGTCGCCTATTCCTAAACGACGTCCTCCACAGTGAACTAATAAATATCCGGCAGCATTTGGACATTTTTTCTTTAATTCTTTTAATGTCTTACCTGTTGAGTTAATTAATTCATCAACCGTTGCTTCCATTCTAATTACGGTTGTTCCTACAGCTAAATTTGCACCAATATTCATTGATTTATCATCATTTCCGTTCATTGGGTGACGGATTGCTGTTAAGTTACCTAATCTATCTTTTACGCCTAATGGGCTAGTAATTGTTGTGACTAATAGATTTCCACCAGTTACGGCTTCATCATCTAAGCCTCTCCAGTTTTTGTATTTGTCTAATGCTGGTTCTCCGTCAATTTCTGCTAATACTCTTGTATCATTTAGTTTAGTAATGATACCCATATCTTTTGTTTCATTGTATGCTCCTGTATAAACGGTAGCAATATCATTGGCAGTATAGAAGAAAGCAGCAACTACTCCATCATTAAAGATAGTGTCATTATAGAAAATTGACCATTTCCCTTCAACGGTATTATCAGCAGCACTTCCTCCAAAACATGGTACACGACCAATTACATCTTGTATACCTTTAATATATTCTTCTTCTTCAGCAGGAGAAGCACTCATAAAGAAGTAATCTGGTGCATAATCAAGTCCAGCTTTTTCTAAAGCTTTTTTCGCAACTTCGCGACCAGTTTCTCTGGCACTTTTTCCTTTTGCCATTCCATAGCATGCAACAGTTAAATCATCTCCTCCTAGAGTTAACATTCCAGCAGTTCCAGACTCATCAATCATATACCCGTCTGGTGTAATAATACCTGCTGATGAAGTACAACCAATGACATCAACATCTGTTGCTACAGACTTGATTCCTTCCATTAGTTTTTTTTGGTCATATCCTACCGAATTAAATAATAGACCTATTTTAGCACTGATTCCTTCTGTAGAAGTTTTTGCTGTTTCTACTCCGGCTTCATAGGCATCAACATTTTTACTATAACCAACTTTTGCTTTTAACATAATTTTTCCTCCTTTATCGAATTTTTTATGTTTTTAATACCCCTATGGTATTATAGTTAAATTATAGCATAATAAAATTTCTTTTGTAAACAAAATTTTAATGGTTTACAAAAATATCAAAATAAATAGTAAAAAAATACTAGAT
>CAKPAK010000032.1 GCA_934132915.1 uncultured Bacilli bacterium | reverse complement strand
TTTAAACACAACGTCGATGGAAATATTTCTGTTTCCATCAACACAAAACCCAAAAATTATCGCCTAGATATTAATCCTGATGGCAATATTTATGGAGCAAACCTTTTGCAAGGATCGCACATTAAATCATTCGATTTAAAAATTATTGATGAAAACGGACACGAACTCTACAACAAATCAGGAATTGATGATTACTTTGAAAATACAGGTACACTCAACTCAACTTATTACATCACAAACGTGACTTATAAATCAGAATATGAATACCTTGGATACGACTTCAGTGACAAGAATGTCGCCATCATCGCCGCCGATGGAACAAACTTTACTTTTAAACATAGCGTTGCCGCTGACTTTAGTTTTTCCATAAATACAAAAGGAAAAAACTATACCGCAACCATGGATTTAAATGGTGGAACATCTTATGGAAATACGCCAAAAACCTGGACAGCATCATATGGAAATACTTATAATATAGATGGTTACATTCCATCTAGAACAGGTTACACTTTCACTGGATGGTATACAAGTGCAAGTGATGGCACAAAATTTTCCGGAAATTGGACTTGGACAGCCGAAAACTATACTTTTTATGCACAATGGCGAGAAAATGTTTGTACCATTAATTACCATCCTAATGACGGAACTTTTGCCAAAAAAGCAGATAATACCATACAAAAAATGAAATATGGTGGTAGCACAAACAATATGCGAAATGCCCAAGGAGGATATTACAGCGCAACACGGAACAACTATAGCCCAATTGATGGAAAAGAATGGATTCTATCAGGAACAAATACAACATTCAACCAAGCGAGCGGATATAAAGCAACAGAGTTCTGTTCAAATCTAAATAACGGAGATCAAACGGTAACTTTAAAAGTAAACTGGGGAAAATGTTGGACAGAATACCGCAAGAAAACCAGAACATGGAATAATTGCCTTACAACAAGTTCTGTATGCCAAGGGGGATATGATAAATATTGCTATGGTGGATTCAACATCAACACCTGTAGAGAAGTAGAAGGACAATTTTGGGAAAGTGGTAAATGCTGTCAAAGGGTTTATAATAGTTGCAAAACAACAAAATCCGTTTGCAATGGAGGATGGAATAGTTACGGCAAATGGGGAGCTTGGGGAATAAGCAATACATGCTCCAGTAGCACCAATGGAAAAAGTTGCAAACAAGAATCAAAAAAAGTCTGTCCTTAAAAAGATAGAAAACAATATAAAAGACTTATTTTCTCCCACTAGAATACACTCTTCCCCCTTCCAAATTCAATCCTTTATAATATAAAAGTTCTGAGACGGTTACAAATTGATAGCCGTCTTTTAATAATTTAGGAATAATTAACTCTAAACTATTCGCAGTGGCCCGATAAATATCATGCATCAAAATAATATCTCCATCATCCACCTCCCTCATCACCCTACGATAAATATTTTTAGAACTATGATATTTCCAATCTAAAGTATCAATATTCCAAATAATAATAGGTCGATCGATCAAAGATCGAATTCGTCGATTAAAAGTTCCATAACTAGGCCTTACTACCGTAGGATAACGATGAATAATTGAAAAAATTTGATCATCTACCCGTTTTATTTCTTCCTTTATTTCCGAGCTTTTCAATTTCGTCAATAATTTATGACTATACATATGATTCCCAATTTCCATATTCAACTGATTCATTCGCTCAATCGTTGCTTCATTCCCTAAAATATTACTTCCTAAGATAAAAAAAGTTGCTCGAATATGATATTTCTCTAAAATATCCAAAACCCGAATCGTATTATGATTAGGTCCATCATCAAAAGTTAAAGCAATCATCGGCTTTTCCAAAGAAACCATTTGCCCTCGAAAAACATCATAATATCGTGAAACAGTCGCTAAATTTTCCGCATCCTCAATTTTTCCTTCCAAAAGATCAACCAAAAAAGTTTTCGTTCTCTCCCGAACCATAATTCCTTCTTCTTCATAAATATAAAAGGTCAATCTCCCTTCATCACATTCTTCATTATAATCATAATCAATAAACAAATAATCATAATCTCCATCTCTATATAAATTCAAAGAATGCATAATATCTTGATCAATTTCTCGTCTATGAAAATAAGGATATTCTATATAAGTATTTTCATCTTGCACAAAATACTGAACAAGAACATTTTCTCTTCGTTCATAAAAATAAACTAAAATTAAGATAAATAAAGTAGATAACAACAAAAGAAAAACATTCTTCTTCATCCTTATCACCCAATAATACGTATTCAAATAAATTTCTATATATTAACAAATTTATTCGACATTTCTCCCATAATTTAGTTGTACACTATTTAAAGAAGAAAGGAAGGTGAGGCCTATCGAAATAAAAATTATTGGTTCTAACTGTTCAACGGGAAAAAGATTAAAAAACATCATTGAAAAAGTCAGTAAATCTCTTCATAAAGATATTATCATTGAAGAGCTAAATCATGCAAACGACAAAAAGAACTATAACATTAGTATGATTCCTGCTCTAGTTATTAACGATAAAATAATTAGTCAAGGAAAAGTATTAAGTGATAAAGAAATAAAAAGATTGATTGTTAAAAATGTTACAAACTAATAGACACCTCTAAAATATTAGTTTACTACTCCTAAAAAACCAATTAGGTTCACTCCCCTAATTGGTTTCTTTTTAGTCTTGTAATTTTTCTAAAAATGTCTGTTCATTCCAAATTTCTACTTTTAAATCCAGTGCCTTATCATACTTACTTCCAGGATTATCACCAA
This sequence comes from uncultured Bacilli bacterium, assembly GCA_934132915.1. The sequence continues at coordinate 14,846 of CAKPAK010000032.1, read as the reverse complement.
CAATAACAACTGAAGTCTTCTTAGTAACCGAAGAGGTCGTTTTTCCTCCACGATCCTCAATCATTTTACTTGCCTGATCTCGGGTAATTTGAAGAAGCGTACCCGTTAAAACAAACGTCTTATTCAAAAAATTATCATTAACCATTGTCTTGTGAGAAAGATAATTCATATTAAGACCATATTCTTTCAAGCAACGAATAAGTTCTTGATTTTCCAAAGAAGAAAAATAAGTCACCACATTATGCGCAATAACAGGCCCAATATCCGGGATCTCCGTCAATTCCGTTTCTCCAGCCTGAGCCAAATTATCTAACGTCCTAAACCGATCACTCAATATCTTCGCCGTCTTACTCCCCACCTGCTTAATTCCTAATCCAAACAACAATTTTTCTAAACTATTCTGTTTACTATTCTCTATATTTTGAAACAATTTATCAATAGATTTTTTCCCATACCCCTCTAACATTTCTAATTCTTTCGCATGATTTTTTAATAAATAAATATCACTAATTTTTTTTACATATCCATAGTTATATAAATCCTCCATGATAGAGTCCCCCAGTCCCTCAATATTCATCGCGTCCTTACTCGCAAAATGAATTAAAGATTCCACATGTCGTGCTGGACATAACAAATTAGGACAAAAATAATCCGCCTCATTCTCTAAACGAACAATTTTACTTCCACAAATAGGACAATTTTCTATCATCTGAAAAGGTTTCTCTTGACCAGTCCTCCTTTCGATCAAAGGATCCCCTACCGCTGGAATAACATCTCCTGCTTTATAAATTGAAACAATATCCCCAATCCGAATATCTTTATTTAAAATATTATCTTCATTATGAAGCGTAGCTCGTTTAATCGTCGAACCTTGCACAATAACAGGCTCTAAAATCGCATTAGGTGTAATTTGCCCCGTCCGTCCAACCGTAAATAAAATATCAATCAATCTTGTATAAACCGTTTTCGCCGGAAATTTATAAGCAATACACCACCTCGGATATTTCGAAGTAGAACCCAATTTTTTTTGAGTAATTAAATCATTTACCTTAATCACAATCCCATCAATATCATAAGAAAGGCGCTCTCTTAATTTCTCTTTTTCCCCAATAAAATTCATAATTCCATTAATATCTTTTACTACTGTATTATTTGGATTCGTTCGAAATCCCAAACCTTTCATAAAGTCTAACGCCTCAGCATGCGTTTTAATTCCATAATCTTCTGGATTAGGCAAATGGTAAATAAAGCACTCTAAATTTCTTTTCGCCACTTCCTTACTATCTAATAACTTAATTGAGCCAGAAGCCGCATTACGACAGTTTTGAAGAAGTGGTTTATGTTCTTGCTCTCTTTGTTTATTAATTTCCTTTAAAGTATTTTTGCTCATATAGATTTCACCACGAACCTCAATCGTAATATCTTTTTTTAATTTTAAAGGTAAACTTTTGATCGTCCTAGCATTATTCGTAATGTCGTCACCAATAACTCCATTTCCCCTCGTCGCCGCTCTGACAAAAAGACCATTTTCATAATAAGCCGAAACCGATAAACCATCAATTTTTAATTCACAAACATACTCTGGATGGTAGCCTTCTTTTCGAATTCTTTCTTCAAAACGAACGATTTCCTCTTCATTAAAAACATCCTCAATCGATAACATCGGAATTCTATGCTCAACTTTTTGAAACCCATCTAAAATATCTCCCCCAACCCTCTGCGTAGGACTATCCTTTCTTTTTAAATGCGGATATTCCATTTCTAACTGCGTTAACTCCATTAAATATTTATCAAATTCCTGATCGGTTATAATAGAAGTATCTTTCATATAATAATAATCATTAGCTTCGTTTAATATTTCACTTAATTCATCGATTCTTTTTTTAACATCCATTTCTCATTCTCCTTATAAAACATATTCTATCAAAAATTAGAATCATTGAGGGCATAATTTACTATTAGAATACTTCATTTTATTTCTCCCTAAGTAAGAACTGTTTTCAAGCTTTAAACGCATCCCAAATAAAATTATCCGCATATTCCCGGTAAAAGGAATATTCTGAATAAGTTTGAATTGTATATCCCAAAATCAGATATTTTTTTCTTAATTTAAGAATAAAAGCATCTTGCAATAAATTTAAATCGACAGCCAAAAAATCAAGAGAAAGCAAATTGAGCCTTAAGAGGAAATGAAGAGAAAAATAATGAGGAAGAAAACGATTTAATAAAAGACCTAAAGGATACATCTTACACTCTTTCCTTAAAAGAAATAAAGGAAAGAGATAAAAACTCATAATAGCATAAGGATAAGAATAGAGCGCCAATTCTTTAATTAATTTTTGAGTTAAAATTCTCATCCTTCTATCCCATTTAATTTCTAATAAAATAGGTACCCTCCCTGAAACAAAAGTTAAAACATCTTTTAAATATGGAATATCTGGATATTTTTTTAAATCTTCTCTCGTTAATTGACTTACTTTTTGATTAACATGATAGATTCTTTTTAACGTATCATCATGATAAACAATCAATTGTTGATCAAGAGTCATCCTAATATCTAATTCAACCGTATAGTTTCTTTTAATGGCCTCTTTTATCGCCAAAAGCGTATTTTCCTGATATTTTTCATGAACACCACGATGAGCAATCTTATTTTGTTTTAAAAAAGAAAGTGTTTTCAAATTTATCACCATTATACTTTATTAGAAAGTTGATAAAATATCAAGAAAAGTATTGATTTTCTTCTATAGCTATGTTAAAATATCTATTGTCATGGCGGATGTGGTGAAGTGGTTAACACATTGGATTGTGGTTCCAACATGCGTGGGTTCGATTCCCACCATCCGTCCCATGTAGATATTTACCCTTGATACATCAAGGGTTTTTTTAATACTTAAATCACAACAAAAACAAGAGTTACATCTCTAAAACTCTTGTTTTTGTTATTGTATTTCCATTATTTCTTTCTTGAACGATAGTCGATGACCGACTCTCCATCTTAACCCTCTTTTTGGTTTTATCCCGCTCAATATTATATTCATTCAATTCTTGTCCTTTTTCTTTATATTCCTGTAAAAATTTTTGGGCATTGTTATATTGATTTAATTTTCTAATATCATCAAAAGCAAGAAAACTAGATACACCAAGACCAGTTGCTGCAATAGCAAGCATCCACATTCCACCTACAACATGAAAAGCAACATAACTTAAAACTGCACACATTGCCGCTATCGAAACAATAACGGTTACCTCCGTCTTAGAACATGGCTTCTTAATATCTTTATTCCGTTGAAACTTTTCACTTTGATTCAAAATATATTCTTTCAAATCACGATAATACTCTTTCTTAATATCAGAAAATCTATTCTTTGGATTTTGTAACGGTTCCTTTTCAATTCCTTTGGGGTCATATTCATATTTTTTATAGTACTTTACTTCATCATCATTATCGACTACTTTAGTTATCTTACTGATGGTTCCCCCTTTTTGATAAAAAGGCAACTTAAAAATTAATACTTCTCTCATCAATATCCCCCCTAATTGTTAAGATATTATAATACAGGAAACAAAAAAAAGCAAATTAATTAACTTGCAGTTAATTTTAACTCTAACGATTAAATTTTTCATTGCTTTTAGTAAGAGTTTTACTTAAGTATTTTATTTTTCTCTTGATTTTATTACGATAACAAAAATGACACCGAGGAATGTTTGGATAAAAAGAATACATTTTTTCTAAATCCTGTTTTATTTTTTTTTGAAAAAGAAGAGAATTCTCTTTTTGTAAACAAGGACCTAAATACAACTGCTTTGGCGTATAAAAGCGATATCCTTTTCGAAAAACAATAATCGTATAAATAATGTTAGCATCCATCACCAAAGCTTCTTTTTGAATATAATAACCCAAATGTGTAACTTTTTTTCTCAAAAAATCCAAATCATTATTACTCTGAATAACAAGAGTATTAACATTTTTTAATTTCAAATCACTTTGATTTAAAATTCCAACGATAGTATGTGCCCCCATCCCAGAAATAATTACAGTTGTTGCTTTTGCGGGAGTTATTACTTTTAAGCCATCACTTTGAACCGTTTCTATTCGATCTTCCAAATGACACTTTTTGATATTTTTTCGCGCATTATTTAAAGCATTTTCATTAATATCACTAGCAATAATTTTAGCCCCTTGATATTTTTTGGCAAGAGCAATATCTAAAAGTCCATGATCACAACCAATATCAATATAATTTTCATTTTCGTCAACAAAATGAACAAGACATTCCAATCTTTTCGATAATTTAGTCATTCAAGAAATCCTTTAATTTTCGGCTTCTCGATGGATGCCTTAACTTACGTAAAGCTTTAGCTTCAATCTGTCTGATTCTTTCTCGTGTTACCCCAAACATCTGTCCAACTTCTTCCAAAGTTTTACAGGAACCATCATCAAGTCCAAAACGAAGACGCAACACTTGTTCTTCTCTTTCCGTTAAAGTAAGAAGAACATCACTAATTTCATCTTTTAAAAGTTCATGAATCGTATATTCCTCAGGAGACATACTACGTTCATCCTTAACAAAATCTCCCAAATGAGAATCATCTTCCTCCCCAATTGGCGTTTCTAACGAAACTGGATCCTGAGCAATTTTAATCACTTCACGAATCTTATCCACGGGCATTCCCATTTTTTTTGCAAGCTCTTCATCGGTTGGTTCCCGATTCAATTCCAAAGTCAATTGTCTTTGATAACGCGACAACTTATTAATCGTCTCAACCATATGAACCGGAACTCGAATTGTTCTCGCTTGATCGGCAATAGCCCTCGTAATTGCTTGACGAATCCACCAAGTTGCATACGTTGAAAACTTATACCCTTTATTCGCATCAAATTTCTCAACAGCCTTCATCAAACCAATATTTCCCTCTTGAATTAAATCCAAAAACAACATCCCACGCCCAACATAACGCTTAGCAATACTAACAACCAAACGAAGATTAGACTCCGCTAAAATATTTTTCGCTTCCTCATCACCAGCCGCAATTCTCTCCGATAATTTTGTCTCCTCTTCTAAAGATAACAAACTAATTCGTCCAATTTCTTTCAAATACATCCGAACAGGATCATTAATAGACAAATCCTTAGCAATCGTGGTATCTTTTAAAATATCCTCAATATCACCACCACATTCTTCCTCATCAGCACCAACTTCTGATTCATCATTCACAATCTCAATTCCACTTTCAATTAAAGAATTATACAAATCATCTAAAGAATCACTATCCAAATCCAATCCCTTTAAACCATTAGCCAATTCTTCATAAGTAATGAATCCTTTTTCTTTTCCCTTTTTAATCAACTCCGCTTTTCTTTCCTCAAAAGTCTTGATTTCTTCAATCATTTTCTCCACTCCTCTTAATTTTCAATATCTCACTACTAATACTTGCTTGCTTCAACGGATCCGTTTCTTTCATTAAATTAATCCGCAATTTATCAATAGCACTCTTCTTATAGTATTTATTAATACACTTGATATAATCAGCAATTTCTTCATTCGTATACTCTTTTTTTAAATTCATAGCATAAATACTCTCGAAAGTATCCGAAACATTTGTCTGCGTCGTCAAATAAGTAATAAAATCAGCAATTACAAGTTGTCCATACTTATGATAATAATAGATAATCTCATTAAAAAGTCTTCTTTTCTTATCATCTAAAATCATCGACACTCGTTTTTCCGCCTCACTCGTCACATCAGGGGACTCAATCATGTAGTATAACAAATTATCCGTAGCTTGTCCATATTGATTAGAAATTTTCTCTTCACTTTTTTTCGAATAAACAGGAACAATACTGATATTTTCTTTCCCCAAATCCTCCAAATATCTCTGATGTAGAGTCTCAAAAGACAGATTAAACTGAGTCGCTAATCTTTTAAGCGTTAACTCTACCAAAATAGCATCCTTCTCTTTCAATAACTCACGAATAATCTGATCCAAATAAAGACTAACTTCCTTAGTATCATTCAAGTTTTTTTCTTTTTTTAAGATACTCATCTTAAAATCAATGACATTAAGAGGATTTTCAATCTGTGCCAAAAAAGCATCGGCCCCCCGCTTCAAGATAAATTCATCCGGATCTTTCTCCTCTAAACGAACAATTTTCGTATCAAGACCTGCCTCTTCTAACAAAGGGAGCGCATGAATCGTTGCAATTTCACCAGCCTCATCCCCATCAAAACACAAAATAACTTGACGAACAACCCGTTTTAAAATAGCCACATGCTTCTTCGTTAGCGAAGTCCCCATCGGGGCCACGCAATTACAAACACCAATCGAAGCAGCACGAATAACATCAAAATAACCCTCCATCACAATAATCGTACCATCTTTACCAATTTTTTGATGTGCCCGATGATAATTATAAAGAATACTACTCTTATCAAAAATACGAGTCGCCTTTGTATTTACATACTTACTACTATCATGAGAGCGATAAATTCTTCCCCCAAAACCAATCGGATTTCCATACAAATCATGAATTGGAATCATAATTCGATCATTAAAAATATCTTTCTCATCCGCATTACTCAATCCTAAATCAATCAAAGCATCTAACGGATAATGATTCAACAAAAAAGGAGTAAGAGGTTGTTGATTCACCGCAAGCCCAATCTCAAATTTTTTCAATATATCGCGATCAATCTTTCTTTGTTGTAAATACAAAATAGCATTTTCTCCCAAAACACTATTGATATTATTTTGATAATACCGAACAGCCAAAGCCATAATTTCATAATCTTTTGAATGCTCATCTTCCCTCTGAACACCCATCACCTCATAACCATCTTCACGTGCTAATAAATGAATTGCTTCTCGATAAGTAATGTTTTCCATCAGAGAAATAAAATTAAAAACATTCCCCGCTTTTTTACAAGCAAAACATTGAAACATATCCAAACGAGTAGAAACCGATAAAGAAGCATTATTATCCGCATGAAAAGGACAAAGCCCCCAATAATCTTCTCCTTTTTTTGTTAAAGGAATATATCGCTCAACAATTTCTTTAATGGGATGTTTTTTTCGAATGGTTTGAATCGTTGCCTCATCAATATACGCCATAAACACCACCCTCTAATATAAATATTCTATATAAACTTTAAATTTCCTTTTTTTATTTTCATTTTTCTCATTTTTTCTAAAAATTTGACACTTATTTGACATATTTACCTTTAATCTAACAAATAAACATGCAATCACCAAAAGAAAAGAATTGATACCCTTCTTCTACCGCAACCCGATAAGCATTTAAAATAATTTCTTTTGAGCTAAAAGCAGAAACCAACATAATCAGCGTTGATTTAGGTAGATGGAAATTAGTAATCAATCCATCAATTGCTTCATACTGAAATCCTGGATAAATAAAGATATTAGTCCATCCAGAACATTCTCTAAATTCATGATACTTTTTCATAATGGTCTCTAATGTCCTCGTTGTAGTTGTTCCAACAGCAATAATTCTTCTTCCTTCTTCTTTAGCCTGATTTAACTGCTTAGCAACTTCTTTAGACATACTATAAAATTCACTATGCATAGTATGTTTAGTCACATCCTCTACACTAACAGGTCGAAAAGTACCAAGACCAACATGTAGAGTAATATAACAAATATGTACCCCTTTTTCTTCTATTTTCTTTAGTAATTCTTTAGTAAAATGTAACCCAGCAGTAGGAGCTGCAGCACTTCCTATATTTTTCGCATAAACGGTTTGATAGCGGTCCTTATCTTCTAATTGTTCACGAATATAAGGAGGAAGAGGCATAGTACCTAACTTATCTAATATCTCATAAAAAACACCTTCATATAAAAATTCAAAATGTCGAATTCCTTCTTCTCCTACAAAAATACATTTAGCCTTTAATAAGCCATCACCAAAATCAATCATTGTACCAGCTTTTACTCTTTTAGCAGGCTTTACTAAACATTCCCAATTATCTTTCTCTAAATTTTTTAAAAGTAAAACTTCCACATGAGCTTTTGTTTCTTCTTTCATTCCAAATAACCTAGCCGGTAATACTTTTGTATCATTCAAAACCAAAGTATCTCCCGCATGCAAATAATTCAAAATATTCGAAAAAGTTTGATGTTCTATTTCCCCTGTTTTCTTGTTTAAAACCATCATCCGACAACCGTCTCTTTTCTCGCTAGGATGTTGCGCAATTAACTCGGTTGGCAAGTTATAGTCAAAATCATCTGTCTTCATTCTCTTCACTTCCCTTTTTTAAATACCATAGTATTATAACATAAGAAAGAAGAAAAGTGTATGAAAACTCATCATGATTTTTAACTTTTTAGCCTAAAAAATCTTAACAAGATAAAACCACACCTAAACTTTAGATGTGATTTTTCTTACCCTTAATATGAATGAGCCTTTTTTATCAATAAAGACATTAATCTTTTTAATCTATATGTAACAGAAAGTAAATAGGTGTTATTTTTTTTAGCCTTTGATAGAAAAAAAACAAAAATAACAATATCATAAAAGAAATAATTAAAAATGTTTTTAAAATAAACACCAAAGAAATAAAACTTAGTTGTAACGAAAAAAGAAAATTGATAATCGTTACGAATAACAAATAAAATAATGTTGCTAATAAAACAACAAAGAAATAAACTATAAATAATATAATTCCAAAATATTTAATGATTGAAACATTGGTAAATCCTAATAGTTTATATAAAGATATTTCTTTTTTCTCATTTAAAAATATTTCCAAAATATTTATCAATATCATTAAAAACACAAAAATATTAATAATAACAGTAGTAATGTTCAAAAATTTTTGGAAGAAGATGAGGATATTATTTTTATCATTTAAAGCTTGATTTATTTCTATATTTGCATAAATTCTCTCATTTTTCTTCATAAATTCTTCTAAGAAGTCATATCTTTTTAAAACAATTTTATATGTTTGCTCATTTAATGGTTCTATTTTTTCTACTAAACTTATATCTAAATTTTTTTCTTGATATCCTTCCTTTAATACAATTGTTATGGTTCTATTATCAATAGTATTATTTTTTAAATAAATACTATTACCAATATAATTTTGAAAGGTTTTTGATAAATATAATATAACAAATAATACTAGCAATATTAATAATTGTCTAAATATAACTTTATCTTTAAAAAAACTCTTATAAATTATTTTCATTTAAAATCATACTCACTTCTAATTTATATACTTTTCTTATGGCAGTTATAGATAGAATTATTAAGATTATAGTAGACAGAACGATAAATAAAATTTGAGGAACAAAATAAACTTTTAAATCAATATAAGCAAAATCTAAAATTTTATCAATTTGATCATTTGCAAGAAAAATAATGATTTGTAAAAGCAATCTAGATAAGAGCATTGCTATAATAAAAATGAATAGTATTTCTAATAAGATAATTATTGAAATTTGTTTATTAGAATAACCAAAACACTTATATAATCCTATTTCATTTTTTTTGGCTTTCATTAAATTTTTTAAATAAAGATAAAAAATGAATGATGATAAAAATAACATAATAGCAAATAATACTTTAGATATAGTAACAATATTTTTTAATAAATTATTATTCATTAAAAATTTCTTATCAACAGTGTATCCATTATTTACTAATTCATTTGAAACAGAATCTAAATTTTCTATCTTATCCACTAATACAAATGTTGATAATGCATTTTCTTCAACAACAACATTTGAAAGATATTCATTACTGTAAATAGGCCATGAATCTTGAACAATTTTTTTAGTATCATCTTCTAACATATAGCACTCATTAAACATGCCACTAGAGTACCCATCATCATATAATCCAACTAATTTGACTTTTTTATGATATATTTTTGCTACATCAACTTCATATAAGTTTTTATATATCATTTTAGAATAATTTAATTGAATATCTTTATTGATATATGAATTCATTTTTACTAAATCATCTATTTTTTTTATTTCACTACTCTTTTTTTCAATATATTTTGGGCAAATTATTTCTCCTTTTTTTTGAGGAAGCCTACCACTTATTATTTTAGGAGAATACTTATTATTTAATGGTTTTAAATATATTTCTAGATTTTTTATATTAGATTGTAAATTCAAATTACTAGATGCATAATTAAATTCATAATTATAAGCTAAAATAATATGATTATAGTTTGATAAGTCAGAAATAATATCGCTATACTTACCTTTTTTATAAACAACTAAAGTTCGTCCTTCTGAATAATATTTTAAATAGTCACTAAATATTTTGGAAATATTAGTAGATGTTTGAATTAAGATATTAGAAACTAAGAATAATATACTTAAAAAAAATACAATAGCTATTCTTTTTAACTTTTGATTTTTTAAGTTTATGAATAAACAAGTAAAATAATCATTCATTTTCATTTTCTATCTCCAATTTTAAATTACCTTGGTCAATGGTATAGATAACATCCGCAAAGTCTCTTATGATTTCATTATGCGTAACCACAATAACAGTCTTATTTTCTTCTTCGACAAGTTTTTTAAAGATATTAAATATCATTAATTCATTTTCTTTATCTAAATTTCCTGTTGGTTCATCAGCAATGACAATATCAGGACTATTTACTAATGCTCTAGCAATTGCTACTCTTTGTTGTTCACCTCCTGATAATTGATTTACTTTATTGGAAGTTTTATCCTTTAATCCCAATTTTTCTAACCAATTTAAAGCGATAGTCTTTCTTTCATTTGGTAAAATATTTTTATTAATTATTGTTGGAATAATCACATTTTCCAAAGAAGTTAATTTTTTATTTAAATAAAATGCTTGAAAAACAAAACCAAATTTATTCATTCTTATTTTTGCTTTTTGATTTTCTGATAAATTATTGGTATCAATTTTATCAATTAAATATTTTCCTTCATCATACGTGTCTAACAAGCCTAAAATTTGAATTAGGGTTGACTTCCCACTTCCAGAATGTCCAACAATGCCATAAAACTTACCTTTTTCAAAACGAATACTTATATTGTTTAAAGCAACAGTACTTTTATCCTTAGATAATTTATAAGATTTTTTAATATTTTCTAATTCTAACATACTACTTTACACTCCTTTAAAAGACCATCTTTTATATCAATAGTTACTCCCTTGAACATTACCATAATAATTGCCACTAGCATAAAAATTATGTCTATCATTTCCATCAGTAGAATAATATATTAGTCACCCCATTGCTACTACAAAAATAACATATATTATTTATATCAATTGCATTAATATTTTTAATAACTGTTTCACTAATTAAACAATGGTTTGTTAATAAATTGCAAACATACGATAATCTAAATAAAAAAATTTCTATTACAACAAATTCAATTACAACGTTTTGTATTTTCATTATAGCATATATTTTTAGATGTGTTTTTTTTACCCTTAATATAAATAAAATCTAATTATTATTCTTTTCTTTAAATATTGTTTATTCTAATGAAGTATTTTATAAAAATAATACTCAAATTTAATAACTATTCCTAATGTTTGTCATTCTCAATATCTTCAAGCCTAACACTAACTAACTTACTAACCCCAGACTCTTGCATCGTAATTCCATACAAAGTATTAGCAAACTCCATTGTTTTTTTCTTATGCGTAATCAAAATAAACTGGGTCTTATCCCGATATTCATTCAAATAATGACCAAAGCTTTCTACATTAGCATCATCTAAAGCCGCTTCTACCTCATCCAACAAACAAAAAGGAACCGGACGAACATTTAAAATTGCAAATAAAAGAGAAATTGCCGTAAAAGTCTTTTCACCACCACTAAGAAGAGTAATACTTTTTAAGTTTTTCCCCGAAGGAATCGCTTCAATTTCGATTCCCGTCTCTAATAAATGATCCGGATCCGTTAATACAAGCTCCGCTTCTCCTCCGCGAAACATTTGCCGAAATACTTTTTTAAATTCAACCCGAATTGCTTCAAATGTTTGAGAAAATTTTTCTTTCATAATCTCATCCATTTCTTCCATAATTTCGATTAATGTTGCTTCCGCTTTCTTTAAATCCTCTCTTTGACTCGTTAAAAACTCATACCGTTCTAGCCCTTGTTGATAAAGAGAAATCGCCTCAACATTAACATAGCCAATTTCTTTCACTTCTTTTTTCAAAGTTTTTACCTTTTCCCGAGCAAGTTCAACATCCATCTCTAACTTATACTTTTTAATCGCCGCATCATAAGTTAAATTATATTCATCTCCCAAAGTAACTAATAAATTATCCAACTTAACATTCAGCATATTCTTCTTAATTTCTAGTTCTTTCAAATGCTTTTCTTTTGTTAAAATATTAGCATTATCTTGTCTAGACAAAGACTCAATTTCTTGAATATCATTTTCTAATTTTTTCTTACTTTCTATCGAAGTATTCAACTCACACTGAAGATTATCCCTTGAAGCAACCGCACTATAATAAAGTTGCAACAATTTTTCAAGTTCTTGATCACTATTCTCTGAAATCACCGCTGAAGCATTCCGGATATCACTCTCTTTACTTTGCAATTGTTCCTTTAACAAAGCTTGCCCTTTCTGCTTCAAATGAATATTTTCTTCCAAAGAAAAAATATCCTGTTGCACTTGATTCGCTTTTATATTCTTCTTTTGGATTTCTTCATTCTTTTTCTCCATCAAAGCAAGTAATTCTTCATTTTTTTTCAAAGTTTCTTGAAGAGCTAAACGATTACTTTCCAAATGATACTTTTCTAAAATAACATTATTTTTTTCATTTTTACTTCCCCCAGTAATGGAACCACCAACATTAATGACTTGACCATCCAAAGTAACAATTTTATAGCGATTCAAAATACTTCGACTAATTTTAACTGCTGTATCAATATTAGAAACAATAACAATATTGCCTAATAAATTCAAAACCACGTTCTCATAAATTGGCTCATATTTCACTAACGAAGAAGCGATACCAAGAAAACCATCATATTCCTTTAATTTAGAAAAAGTAACTTGATCAATATTCCTAGGTTTCATCGTATCAAGAGGCAAAAAAGTAGCCCTCCCCAACTGATTTTCTTTCAAGTAAAGAACCATCTCTCTAGCATGATCAGAAGAATCAACGACCAAATAGTGAATATTTCCCCCTAACGAAGTCATGATCGACACAGTATACCGCTCATCCATCGTCAAAATATTCCCAACAACATCATATGCCCCCTTTAATCTAGGATGATTTAAAATATTTCGCACAGCTGAAGGAACCGTACTATTTTGTTCAATAGAATTCTCCAAATACTCTACCTGAGATTTTAATTCTCTTTGTTTTCGTTGATTAGCTTCTAACATCTGATCAAAACGATTCTTCTCCGTCACAAGTTGTTGTGATTCCTCTTTCAATAAAGACAAAGATTCTTTTTGTCCTTGCAATTGAGATTGCAAAGTAAGAATAGTATTCCTCTCCTCATTTATCCGATTATTTAATTGAAATACTTCTTCCTTTAACGTAAGCAATTTACTCTCTTCCAAAGAAACATCCGTATCACTATACTCTCTTTTCATTTTCAAAAGGCGAATATCCGCATCCAACTTCTCAATACTCCTAGTAACTTCTACATAAGTATTTTGCACTTCTAAAATACGACTATCTAACTTTTTTACCTCATCCTTCTTTTGCATGACATCAACATCATAACTAGAATGTGTATTCGATAACCGAACAACTTCATCCTTCAAAGCCGTAATCTCTTCCTCTAAACGACCAGATTCATAATTAAACTGCGTAACATCGGAAGCAATAAGAGAAATAGAAAGTTCAGAAAGAACATCCTGAATTTCTAAATAACGCTTAGCATCTTTACTTTGTTTCTCCAAAGGAGCCAAATTATTCTCTAACTCATTTAAAATATCATCCACTCTTTGAATATTCAAATTCGTTCGCTCTAACTTCTTCGTTGCCTCTTCCTTTCTCCTTTTATACTTCATCACTCCCGCAGCACTTTCAAAAACCGCTCTCCTATCCCCAGGTTTCGTAGACAAAATTTCATCAATTTTTCCCTGAGAAATAATATTAAAACTCTCCTTATCCGCACCAGTATCCACCAAAAGATTGGTAATATCCTTAAGACGACAACGTTCTTGATTCAAATAATATTCATTTTCCCCACTACGATACATCACCCGCCGAACCGATACTTCCGTATAAGGAAGAGGAAGATAAAAATCCTGATTATCAAAAGTCAATGTCACCGAAGCACTATTCAAAGGCTTTCTACTTTTACTTCCAGAAAAAATAACATCTGTAGAAGTATCCCCACGCAATGACTTAATCGACTGTTCTCCCAATACCCACCGAACCGCATCCACAACATTAGATTTACCACTACCATTCGGCCCAACAATCCCATTAATATTTTTTTCAAAATTAATTTCTATCTTATCAGCAAACGACTTAAATCCATAGGCTTTTATACTCTTTAAATACATCTTTATCACTCTCTTACATCTTGTTTTAGTATAGCTTATTTTTTAGGGTTTTACAAGTCAGTTACTTTTTGGTAAATTATTGCAATGGAAAGATGTCTGTTTTTTCGTTATAAATAATACTGATAGAGAACTTTTTTAGTATTATTAAAACTGTTAGGAAAAAGTTTATAGCTATTTCACGATAAAAAAAATAACATAGATAAATTGGTTATCTATATTATTTCAGAGTGTTGACAAACTACCTATTTTGAAAAAAATTGATTTTTTAATAAATCAAAGTGGGTTAAATTGTCTAAAAAGAGCAAATATTAGGTACTTAATCCCTAAAAAATGCTCTT
>CAKPAK010000031.1 GCA_934132915.1 uncultured Bacilli bacterium | reverse complement strand
TGAGATATACTACCACTATTATTTAATATTTCTTTTCTTCTAAATTTTAATAAATCATCAGTTGCATCTATCCAATCCTTCATTGTCATAACATGTCTTTGTTTTGCTTCATCTTCTGCAAATACCAAAAATAAATTTGTTAAATCTTTCAAATTATTCATTTCTTCTTCATTTAAATAATTCTTTGCAATAATTACATCATATTTATATATTAAACCATCAGGAAAATTTTCCAAGTTGTTAACCCCATATGCTATTTTTGATAAGACATTCTTTCACTTACTCTAATTGTTTTGATACGTTCTAATAATTCATCAAAATATTTTGTATCATATTTGTTTCCATTTACAAAACGTTCATCATTTAAAGCAAAGCCTTTTGTCATATACTCTTTTAAAATTTTCGTTGCCCATATTCTAAATTCTGTTGCTTTTTTTGAATTAATTCTATACCCAACGGCAATTATGGCATCTAAACTATAAATAGTTGTATTATATTTTTTACCATCATCGGCAGTTAACGAGCATTTCTCGGTAACTGATTTTTTATTTAACTCATTATCTTCAAATATGTGTTTCAAGTGTAAACTTATATTATCTGTAGAACATTCAAAAACTTTTGACATTCCTTTTTGTGATAACCAAAGTGTTTCATCTTTATAAATAGCATCTACTATAATATTCCCTTCATTATTTTTATATATAATTAATTTATTATCCTCCAGCATAATTCTCCTTTTTTTAATTGTTCATCACTTTCCAATTATCAGTTTACTTTTCTTCCTTTTTTTCTTCTTTCTTGGTTTCTTTTGTTTCTTTTTTGGCTTTTTCTTTCTTTTTCTTTCTATCAATTCCATAGCATTCTCTTACTTGGTTTTCAATCTCTTCTAGGACATCTTTATTTTTGGAAAGATAGATTTTTACATTTTCTTTTCCTTGGCCAATTTTGTTTTCGTGGTAAGCGTACCAAGCGCCACTTTTTTCTACAATTCCAGCTTCTACTGCTAAATCTAATACTTCTCCTTCGTGTGAGATACCTGTTCCGTACATAATGTCTACAACGGCTGTTTTAAAAGGAGGGGCGACTTTATTTTTGACTACTTTGATTTTGGTTGCCGCGCCGATGATATCGTTTCCTTGTTTGATTTGTTCTCCTCTTCTTATATCAAGACGGACAGAAGAATAATACTTCAAGGCTTTTCCTCCTGGGGTTGTTTCTGGATTTCCAAACATAACGCCAACTTTTTCTCTTAATTGATTAATAAATATAACGATAGTGTTGGTTTTGTTGATGGAACCAGATAATTTTCTTAAGGCTTGGCTCATTAGTCTGGCTTGCAAGCCAACGTGTGTATCTCCCATTTCTCCATCAATTTCTGCTTGTGGAACTAAGGCCGCAACCGAGTCAATGACAATAATATTTACGGCTTCACTTTTGACTAGAGCATCACATATTTCTAGGGCTTGTTCTCCGGTATCTGGTTGAGATAATAATAATTCATCAATGTCAACACCTAAGTTTTCGGCATAAACGGGGTCAACGGAATGTTCGGCATCAATGAAGGCAGCTCTTCCGCCTTCTTTTTGAACTTCTGCTATAGCATGAAGAGCAAAGGTTGTCTTTCCAGATGATTCTGGTCCATAGATTTCTATAATTCTTCCCTTTGGATAACCACCTACTCCTAAGGCAATATCTAAGGCAAGGGAGCCACTTTTGCTTACCTCCACTTCAGCGTTTTCTTGCTCGCCTAGTTTCATGATTGCTCCTTTACCGAATTGCTTTTCAATATCTGCCATTACTTGGGCCAACGCTTTATCTTTTTCTAATAATTTACTCATTTTTTGTCTCCTTTACTCACTGTATGAGTCTATTATAGCCTAGGTATTTTGCTTTGTCAATAGTTTTGCGTACATTTGTTCGTGCTGTTTTTTGGCAATTTCCTTATCTTGTATTACGATTCTCGTTTCAGTATTTTATGCAAAAGAAAAAGAAGTACTTAAAATACTTCAATAATATTAACCCATATAGATGACATAACTATAATAGAGAATAAATAATATTAAGAAAATGATGCCTTCTTTTTTGGTAATTTTTTTATCATTATAAGAGAAGATAAATAATAAAATTACGGATAATAGCATGACAATTAGGTCAATAGCGTTAAAAGATACCTTTGAGATACCACCTAATAAAGCAACAGGAACGCCAATTACAATTCCTAGATTAAAGATGTTACTTCCGACAACGTTTCCTATTGCGATATCATACTCCCCTTTTCTAGTTGCCGTTACTGAAGTAACTAGTTCAGGTAGAGAGGTACCTAGGGCAATAATGGTTAAGGCAATCATTTTTTCACTGATTCCTAATAATTTGGCTAAGGCGGATGCTGAATCAACAACTAAATTACTTCCTAAGACAATCGCGATTAAGCCAATGATTGTGAAAAGAAATGATTTGGGTAGACTCATATATTCTTCTGTTTCCTCTGGATCTATCTTTTTTCGGGCCATACTAATTAAGTAATAAATAAAGATAAGGAAGAACAGTAATAAAGTAATGCCATCCCCTCTGGTGAAATTATTTTTAGTATGATTAATTAAGTTATCTGATAATAGGGCAACAAAAAGAGTTGTGATAAGAATGGTTATGGGTAATTCTTTTCTAACGGTATTATTTTTAACATTAAGGGAATGAAAAAGAGAGCTTACCCCTAGAATAAGAAGAATGTTTAGGATATTACTTCCAATGACATTTCCTAGGACAATATCGCCGCTATTGGATAAGAGAGATTTGATACTAACCGCAAGTTCTGGGGCACTAGTACCAAAGGCAACAATTGTTAAGCCAATTAGCATTTTAGAAACTTTGAAATTCCCTGCGATTGAGGAAGATCCATCCACAAAGATATCGGCTCCTTTAATTAGAATAATGAAGCCTACAATTAATAAAATAATTTGAACGAACATCGTTTTTCCTTCTTTCTTTTATTTATGGTATGTTTCATGATTTTGGATTTTAAAACTTCGATAGATTTGTTCTAAGAGAATTACGCGAAATAATTGATGGGGAAAAGTTAATTTTGAAAATGAAAGCTTAAAATTAGCCATTTGTTTCACTTTATCAGTTAAGCCATCACTTCCACCAATAATGAAAGTGATGTTGGAATGATTTAGAAATGTTTTGTCTAGGTGATTAGCTAGTTCGATTGAGTTTAGCATTGTCCCATCAATATCTAGGATGATATTATAATCTTTAAGATTTATTTTTTTTAATAAAAGATCTTCCTCCTTTTGTTTCGTGGAGTCAGGTAATTCTTCGATTACAACTTTGTGATATTTACTTAGGCGTTTCATGTATTCTTTGATGGCTTCTTGATAGAAAGTTTCTTTGATTTTGCCTACACATAGTATTTTTATCATACACATACCTCCTCGGTTTCTTCATCTTGCGTGGTTACAATAATTTTATCGACGACTTTATTTTCTTCTAAAAGACGCTGTTTTAGGGTGTTATAGGCTAAATCTTTGGTGTTATTTTCGTGGGATAAGTGAGCTAAAAAGATATATTTGGTATTTTCTCCGGTAAATTCTTTTAAATATCTCGCGGAGTCATAGTTGGATAAGTGGCCTTTATCCCCTAGAATTCTTTGTCTTGTTTTAAAAGGATAAGTACTGTGATTTAACATTTCAATATCATGATTACTTTCCATAATATAGATGTCCTTATTACTTAAAAGAGGAAAATATTTTTGGTTGATATATCCAGTATCGGTAATATAAACAACGCTTTTTTTGCCTTCATCGATGATGTATCCAACAGAATCTATCGCGTCATGGCTTGTTTTGATGACATGGATAAGAAGAGATGCAATTCTAAATTCGCCATGATTTTCAATGAGTTGATAGTTATCTAGGTAATCTATTTCTTCTTGCATCTTTTCGGTTAGATAAACTTTGGTATGATATTTTTTCTGAAATACTTTTAGTCCTTTAACGTGGTCAATATGGGGGTGAGTAATTAATATGGCATCGATTTCTTCCGCGTTGATGTTGAAAATACTTAATTTTTCTTTAACATATTTACAAGTATTTCCTAAATCGATTAGTAATTTTACTCCTCCTGCTTCAATATAGGTAGTGTTTCCTTTACTACCTGATGATAAGACGCTTACTCTCATTTGTATAGAGTGAATGGGTCGAATGGTGAGCCACCGCGGTGTGGATAACCTCGCCATGTGGCAAAGTGGAGATGGGTACCACTATAAGGACTTGAAGATGATGGTACAGGGTAGACTTCTCCTGAATTTCCCATGGTGGCGATTTTTTGGCCTCTACTTACAACTTGGCCTACTTTTACTAAAATTGTAGATAAGTGCATATACTGAGTATAATAGTTACCAGTGTTATGGTTGATTAAAATATAATTTCCTTGGCGTCCGTTACAAGATAAGTTTCCAGCAACACAGCCACCCTTAGTTTCAACAACCGTTCCATTATTAGCGGCATAAATGTTAGAGCCATATCCTGGTCCATAAATGTCTAAGGCTGCATGCATACTTCCCCAACGATAGCCAAAGTATGTCGTAATTGTGTATGGCGTATCAGTTGGCCATGCCCAATAAGATAAATCAGCAACATGAGGAACTTCTTTTGAACCTCTGACAACAACCTTATCCACACTTGGTTTTAATTCAATCGTATTTAAGTTGACGGTATCTGATAATTGCCCGTTGATGTATTCATATTCCCTGCTAACCCGATATAGTCCGTTTTCGCCTTCTTGTTTTACATATTCGACGCCTTGTAATTCAGAGGAATCATATTGAACATTTACAGCATAAGCTTTTTCTTCATCACTGACGCCATTAATTTCTACAACGATACTAATTACGGGATTAATTAAGCCAACACTTACTTCTTGTCCTGTATAAAGAAGGGCATTTTCACTTTTAAAATTAGAATTGGCAATTAAGAATTCTTGAACGTTTAATTTATTGGCATTGGCAACCGTTTCAACCGTATCTCCTTCTTGAACAAAATAAGTCGATTGTTTTTTTGTTGTGCCATAAAGTAAATATTTGGCAAGAGTACTTGCATTAGTGAAAATTTCTTTATCTATAGAGATATAAGAAGATTTATAGGTAATATCTTCATCAATAGAAATATCTTTGATGACGGACCCTGTATCAACAATTTCCTTTTGAGTACTTTCCATATAAGCTTTATAATCATCTTCTGAGACAAAAGATTTGATTAACTGTGTTACGGCATCGTCAAAGATTTGTTTATTTAAAACGTAGATATACTTGGTTTTATAATCTTTTATCTCTTTATTTTTAATGGTTATAGCAACGCCTTTGATGGTAAATTGTTTCTTTTTAATGATTCTGTTATAGACTTTTTCGTTGGAGTCAACTTTAGTATTGTACGTTGTTACGCTTTTTATCATAACACCATTGGGCATTTCTACTTTATTTACTTTATATTTTTTCTTAATTGCTTCTTCTTTTTTATTGATAAATTCTTCAAAATTGGTTTTACTTTTTACGGTTCCAATAATTTCTCCATCAATGTAAATTTGATAAACTTCTCTTGGAACTTTGGTTTGATATTTTGTAAATCCTAGAAAAATAAGTAGAACGCTAATTAAAAGAATTACAATAATATAAGAAATTCGAAAATGGCTTTTAGGCAATTTTACCGCCTTCTTTCTTTATGGATAAAAAGGTTGATGTTTTTTTCTTAAATAACATATCGATTGTTGCGATTGGTCCATTTCTGTGTTTTAGGATAATTAGTTGAATTGGTACTGGTAGGTTATCATCAGCTGGAGCTTCAACGTCAGGGGCATGGAGAGCTGCTACGATATCGGCATCTTGCTCGATAGAACCAGATTCTCTTAAGTCAGATAAAACGGGTTTTTTGTCTTCTCTTTTTTCTACACTTCTTGATAATTGGGATAGGGCAATGACGGGAACTTCTAGTTCTAGAGCCATTGTTTTTAGACTTCTAGAGATTTCCGATACTTCTTGTTGTCTACTTCCCGCATATTTAGATGAAGAGTCAATTAATTGTAAGTAATCGATGATGACTAGGCCTAAGCCTTCTCCTTGGGTAGATAATCTTCGGCATTTGGCTTTGATTTCACTGGCGGTTACGCCTCCTGCATCATGGAAGTAAATATTTGTATCTGCTAGTTGACTGATGGCTTCGTTGATACGACGCCAATCTTCGTTTTCTAATCTTCCTGTTTGTAATTTTTTATTATCTACTTGTCCTAAGGAACTAATCATTCTCATAATTAATTGTTCCGCGGGCATTTCTAGTGAAAAAACAGCAATATTTTTCTTGGTACTTTTTGCAGCAGCACAAGCGATATTTAGGGCAAAGGCCGTTTTACCAACGGCTGGACGAGCGGCTACGATAATTAATTGGGTTGGACTAAAGCCATTGGTTAGGTTATCTAAGTCGATAAGTCCTGTCGTTAAGCCAGTTACTTTTCCTTTGTTTTTGGCAAGGGCTTCGAGGTCGTTTTGGGCTTTTTCTAGGACATCTCTTATATTTCTAAATTCGGTTGTTTTTTTTAATTTAGAGATGCCTAAAATACTTTTCTCGGCATCTTCTACTACTTCGTTTAAGTTAATATCTGTTTTATTGGCGTTGGTAATAATTGCTGTTGCTGATTCGATTAGCCGACGAAGGGTAAATTTTTCTGCGACGGTATCGATGTAATACTCAACATTAGCACCAGTTGCAACACTTTCGATAACGCTATTTAAGTATTCTACGCCCCCGATTTGCACGAGCCAATTGCGATTGATGATTTCGGTTGTGACTGTTCCAATGTCAACGGGTTGCTTGTTTTGGTATAGATATTTGATGACGGAGAAGATTTTGGTATGGCTATCAAGGTAGAAAAATTCTTCTCGTACTTCTTCGCACACTTTTTGTAAGGCCCCATAGGACCAAAAGGCAGAACCGATTAGGGCTTTTTCTGCTTCAATATTATTGGGTAAACCGTTTGGTCCCATGTAATCACCTACTTCTCTTTTAATGCAACGCTTAATTTGGCTGCGACTTTTTTATGAAGTTGAACGGTAACTTCGTGTACTCCTAGGGTGTTTAGGTCGTTAGCTTCAATGTTCTTTTTGTTGATTTTTATTCCTTTTTTGGCTAGTTCTTCGGCAATTTGTTTACTACTAATACTTCCAAAGACTTTTCCTTTATTAGAAGATACACTGAATGTAAGGGTTAAATCTTCTAGTTGTTTTTTTAGTGTTTCAGCGTTCTTAATGTTTTCTTCTTCTTCTTTTTCTTTTTTCTTAATGTCCTCGTTTAAAATATTTGAACTGGTTTTGGTATACTTTACGGCATAGCCATTTTTAATTAAATAATTTGTGGCATAGCCATCACTTACTTCTTTAATGTCGTTTACTTTTCCTTGTTTTTTTAAATCTTTAATAAAAATAACTTTCATTTTTTACACCTTCTTCACTGAAGTTAATTATACTATAAATTGGTGGGCAAGTAAAGGAAAAGAAATGCCTATTAAGGCACTTCTTAAACATTAAATTGCTTCTTTTTTTACTATTTTGAATTAGATAAGGGTACTATTTTCTTTTACATTTATTAGGTTATTAGAAAAAATTTAATTATCTATAGTTAAAAAAATAAGATAACCAAAATAAATATGGTTATCTCATAAAAATCAATGGAAGTATTTTCCTTTTAAAATAAACTTAATTGACTTGATTCTGGTAAGTCACCAAATAGATTCATTGCACGCATTTTATCTACTAAAGTTGTTGAGACATGGCAGCGTTTTTGAAAATCTTCAATAGAAATAAAATCATGTTTTTTGGCTTCTTCTTGAATACTTTGAGCAACGGTTCCACCTAGGCCATCGATTACTCTAAATGGTGGAATTAAAGTGATTCCATCGTCTGCTATTTGGAAATTTTTAGCATCACTTTTCATTAAATCTAGGTTCCCAAAGATGATTCCTCTAGCGGTTGCTTCAAGAGATAGTTTTAATGTTTCTAATAATGATGTTTCTTTATTTGTTACATCATATCCTTTGTTATTAATTTCAATAATTCTTGATTTTATAGAGGTATAGCCTTTCATCATTGTAGTAATTTCAAAGTCATCTAATCTAGTTGAAAAGTATGTTGCATAATAGATTGCTGGATAGTGAACTTTATAGTAAGCGATACGAAAAGCACTGATAACGTAGGCTGCAGCATGAGCTTTTGGGAACATGTATTTTATTTTTCGGCAGGAATCAATAAACCAAGGTTCGATACCTGCTTTTTTCATTGTTTCAACATGTTTTTTCCATGTTTCTGGATCCTTTGATGCTTTTCCTTTACGGACAAACTCCATAATTTTGAAGGCTTTTAATGGTTCTACGCCGTTATACATTAAATAGACCATAATATCATCACGACATCCAATTACTTCTTTAAATGGCACAGTTCCTTGTCTAATTAATTCTTGCGCATTTCCTAGCCATACATCTGTTCCGTGAGATAGTCCTGATATTTTGATTAATTCAGCAAAAGTAGTTGGTTTTGTGTCAACTAACATTCCTATTGTAAAAGGAGTTCCAAATTCAGGGATACCAAGTGTTCCGGTTTCACACATGATTTGTTCTGTGGTTACGCCAAGGGGTGCTGGAGATAAGAATATTCCCATAGTATCTTTATCATCTAGAGGAACATCATCGACAACAGGGATACCTCTTATATTTTGAATTAGACGAAGTTGAGTTGGATCGGTATGTCCTAGAATATCTAGTTTTAAAACATCTTGGTCGATGGCATGATAATCAAAATGTGTAGTTCTCCAAGCACTTGTTGGATCATCGGCAGGGAATTGGAATGGAGTAAAATCAAAGACATCCATATATCCAGGGATAACGACAATTCCGCCTGGGTGTTGTCCAGTTGTTCTTTTTACGCCAGTACATCCTTCGGCAATTCTTTCGATTTCAGCACTACGCATTTTTATATCTTGGTCTTCGCAGAAACCTTTGACATAACCGAAAGCCGTTTTTTCGGCTACTGTTCCAATTGTTCCAGCGCGATAAACGTTATCAACACCGAATAGTACTTTGGTATAATTATGCGCACTGGCTTGGTTTAAATCAGAGAAGTTTAAGTCAATATCAGGAACTTTATCAGCGTTAAAACCTAAGAAGGTTGCGAATGGCATGTCCTGTCCATCTTTAATTAGTCTTGTTCCACATTTTGGACACATTTTATCTGGTAGATCAAAACCAGAGGAGTATGTTGCCCCTAGGGCTTCTCCTTTATCATCTTCAAAAATACTGTGAAAGCATTTTGGACAACGATAATGAGCTGGCAGTGGGTTTACTTCTGTTATTCCCATCATGGTTGCAACGAAGGAAGAACCAACACTACCACGACTTCCTACTAAGAATCCTTCATCGTTAGAGTGTTTTACCAATTTTTGGGCAATTAAGTAAATTACATCAAACCCTCCACCAATAATTCCACCTAGATTTTTGGAAACTTGTTTTTTTAGTTCTTCTTCAGACAATTTTGTATCGGAAATTTTTTGAATTTTTTCTCCTACTACTCTTCTTACTTCGTCATCCCCTTTAAAAATGGTGTCGTGTAATCTTTGGAATGATTCTTTTTCAACATCTTCTTCCTTTACAGTATTTTCCTCTTTCATTAAATATTTAATACTGTCAAGTACACTATCTCCGTACAGTTCTTTAGCAATTCGCTCTTCAATATTATAAGGTAGTGGTGAACCGTACCAGCTGGCTGCTTTGGTGTAAACTAAGTCAATTACGGTTGCTATAGAGTTGTCAATTTTTGGTGAGAAAGGAATGCCACCTGTGTCAATGATGACCTCATATTCCCCACATAAGGCTGCAATTTTATTAGTATTTTCGATAACGATTTCGTGTGCAACATCTTCTCCTAGAAAGGCGAATTCTTCTAACATTTCATCGGTTGTTCTTAAGTATTGGTCAGGAATGGTTTTATAGCCTTCTTGGTTTAAGTATCTTGCTAATGGGTGTCTTCCTTTTCCTGGTACGTTTTGGTGAACAATAATTTCTCTGTATATTTTATCTTCTTTATTTAGGGTATGGGCATCACTTGTTGCAACAATTGTTTTGCCAATTTCTCTTGCACATTTGACAATTTTTTCTAGCGCATATTTTACTTCTTCCATTGTGTTAATGTCATGTCGTGCAACTAGATGGGTGTAATTGCTTGGTGGTTGAACTTCGATATAGTCATAGAATTTCATGACTTCTTTTAAGTCATCTTCACATCTGGTTAGGGCTGTATTAAAGATTTCTCCATTGTAGCAGCCACTTCCAATTAGTAAGTCTTCCCTGTGTTCATTGATTAAATGTCTTGGTACACGGGCACTTTTAACTAAGTATGTTGTTGAGCCATAACTAATTAGTTTAAACATATTTTTTAAACCAACTCGACTTCTTGCGAGAATGTTAACATGTTTTTCTCGATTCCAACGATTGATTTCTTTTTCAGTTGGTAAGGTTGTTAAATCTTTTAGCGTTTTAATCGTATTTTTATCGAATTGTTTTAGCATTTTAAAGAAAACATAACCAGTAAACTCAGCATCGTAGTCTGCTCTATGGTGGTGTTTTTCTCCATCTCCATCGTTTTCTTCAAAGGTAATGCCATAATTTTTGGTTAATGCGGTTAAGTTATGTCTTTTTAAATCTTTATTGATAATTTGAGAAATAACCATGGTATCTAGAATTGGGTTTTCTAGTTTTCCTAAATTATATTTATGATAAGCCATTTCTAGCATGTTTTTATCAAATTTGGCATTATGAGCAACTAGTGGTAAATCTCCTATCCATTCTTTGAATTTTTTGGTAACTTCTTCTTCGTTTGGACAGTCTTTCACCATATTATTGGTAATTCCTGTTAATTCAGTAATTTCGTTATCAATTAAAACACCAGGATTGATTAGTTCATCAAAACTTTCGATTAAAGCACCATCTTTCATTTTAACGGCACCAATTTCAATCATGGAATCATGTAATCCAGGGTTGAAACCGGTTGTTTCAGTATCGAAAATAACGTAAGTAGAACGATAAATATCTGCATCTGTTGGGTTTACTACTAAATCTAGGTTATCGTCTGACATTTCTAGTTCTGTTCCGTATAGTGCTTTAAAGGTTGGTGCCTTCTTCATTTCTTCTTCTGTTTTGTGGATTTCTTCTTCTACTAATTTGGCACCACAGACATCATCGGCAGCAATTTTATCT
This sequence comes from uncultured Bacilli bacterium, assembly GCA_934132915.1. The sequence continues at coordinate 6,613 of CAKPAK010000031.1, read as the reverse complement.
TGATAGTTTTGTTTTAATTCTTTTAATTTATCTTTATAAGGAGATAATATTTTTTTGTTATAACCTGTTACTTCGTTAAAGACATGTGGGAAAGCTTGACATCCATCGTGATCAGTAATAGCAATTGCTCTATGTCCCCATTTTATGGCGGTTTTGACTAATTTGATTTCATCAATAACACCATCCATTTGACTCATCATGGTATGCGCATGAAGTTCAACTCTTTTTTCAGGGCTTTTATCGGTTCTAACCCAGTCTAGTTTGGCATCAATTGGAGTTACATCCCGAAATCTGGTCATGAAGACTAATTCGTTGTTGGCAAAATTATCTTCTTTTACTCTGCCATACATTGAATACCAAGAACCTGCTTTTAATAAGTCTTTTAGCCGTTTAAATTCTTCTTCATCTTTAGTGAATATCTTAGCATACATGCTATCAGAAAAATCTGTTACTTTTAATGTAAATATTTTGTAACCACTTTTTGCCTCAAATAAATCAACACCAAAGATTTGAACTTCAATATTGACATTATCTGTTTCATATAATAAGTCTTTTATTTTTGTTACTTCTGTACTTTTTTTAGGACGATAAAAGGTTTTCTTCTCTTGGTTTTGAGGAGATACTTCTTCTTTTTCGTGAGATGGTGTTTTTGGTGTTGGAATATTTTTCATGGCAGAAGTATCTTTTTCTTGGTTGATTCTATCTAAAAGTTCTTGATCTTTATGTTCTTCTAAAATGATATTAAAATCAAGGTTAGCAAAGCCATATTCTTTTAACTTATTGATTAATTCTCTTTCAATGTTTTTTAAGTTTAATTCTTCAATTTTATTATAGACTGGATATTCAACTTTTTCTTCGTTAATTTTGGCCTCTCTATCTAGAAAAACATTATAACGCATAGAGACGTTAGCATATTCTTTAATAATTTCTTTGATATATGGGCTTATTTCTTGATAAGTATTTTTGGAAGATATTAATGTTATTTTAATTTCATGATGAAAAGCTTCCTTTAGGGAAGTAAATAAATCTTGATAGACTGGGTAAGGTAATGGTTGGTTTACTTTGATAAAGAAGTGAAAACGATTGGTTTCTTTGCTTACTTTGACTTCTTCGACATTGCTTTCTTCAAAATAAGTTAGGTAGTCTTCGTTTATTCCAATTTGATTTAAAAATACTTCCATTTTCTTTTCCATAAATATACACCTCTTACTGCTATTAAATAATTATAGCAAAAAAAAACTCTTTTGGAGATAGTTTCCTTTTTAGTTTACAAAGAAAAAAATCATAGTGCTATGTGTTAATTTTTTTGTTTCACTATGATTTTTTTATTTTTTATTAATCGTCTAAATGGTCAATAGCATATTGAGCTTCTTCATTAGTAAACCCTTCAATTGAGGACGTTAATTGATTATATATTGCATTTTTTGACATACTCATTGTTTGTTGATAACTTTTTGCTTTTTCTAAAGCATTTTTATTCCAATCCGCTTTAACATTATCAATAGCGTACTGAGCTTCTTCATTAGTAAAGCCTTCAATTGAGGATGTTAGTTGATTGTATATTCCTTGTTTAGACATATGCATTGTTTTGGAATATGATTCTGCTTTTCTTAACGCATTAACTTCCCCATTGGTTGGTTTTTTTCCTAAAGAATATATAATATTTATTTTTTCTCCTTCATATATTGTTGTATTAGCATTAATACTTTGGCTTACAAATAGTCCCTTTTCGATAGTGTCTGAATATTCATCAGTTATTTTACAATTTACTTTATTTTCTCTACACCAGTTTTCAACATTAGATTTTTCCATAGTACTAAAATCGGTAACTGTTACTTCTATTTTTTTGTTTGTGCTATATTGATTTGTACTATCTGAATTTTCGTTATTCTCATTATTTGCTGATACCATAATCATGATAAAAAATATCGCAAATACAATCGTCAATACTTTTTTAGTACTATTTTTCATTTCAGGATGAAACTTCCACATCAAAAATATTCCCACTGGAGCAAAAAAAATCAACATTATCCACATAAACCAATTTTGTCCATAAAATTTTGATTTAGTTTCAATAGGACTTTTATTAGTATCTACTTTTATTTCTTTATTATCACTTACATTTTGTATTTGTCTACCACATTTTGGACAAACAATACTTTCTTTATCAATTTGTTCTCCACAAAATTTGCAAAATTTTTTATTATCCATTTTTTACCTCCTAAACATAATATGGATTTGGTTTACACAAGATTACTATCATGTCAATCAACCACCCTATGCCTAACAACCCAAAAGTGAATATATATAATATTCCCATGCCAGATTTTCCTTCGTAAAATTTATGCGCACCAAAATAACCTAAAAAAAGACACAATAAAAATGAAATCCATTTATCACATTTTTTTGTTCCATAAACTATAGGTGCGTTCATTTGATTGCTATTATTAATAATAATCTGTGGGTTACTATTACTTTTTTCAGTTTTTAATTCTTCTAATTGCCTACCACATTTTGGACACATCACAGCATCAACATGAACTTCACTCCCACAAAATTCACAAAATTTACTCTCATTAGTCACTACTATACCTCCTTTCACTACATGAAATTAAAAACTACCTATACTAGCGCACTTTTTAATTGAAGATAAGCATATTTTATCTCTAGTTCTATTATAGCATAACTTACTCGAATAGAGTAAGTATATTTTTGATAAAAAATGAGAAAATTACTTATAGCAAATGATAATTTAGAATTTTATTGGTGGTGATAAATGTGTTTGATAGAAATGATGAGAATTATGTCTATGAATTGGTGAGTAAAAATATTAAAAGAATTCGGAAAGAAAAAGGGATTACTCAAGAGCAATTAGCAGGAATGATGTCCTACTCTACGCAATTTATATCCAATATTGAAAGTAAAAATCATCAAACATTTTCACTAGGTACTTTATGGAGATTATCTTTAGTATTAAACATTGATATTAGAGAATTATTTAACGAACCTCAAAAACGTTAGCTGTCTAGTTAGCGCTTTTTTGTTATTTTGTTTTATGTTATAAAACTTGCAAAAGATATTATCAGTATTTTTCAAATAATCACTCGAAAAAGAGCCAATAAGAATTGACTCACGCAAATTATCGCTTTTTTAATAATCTAATTATTTTGATTTGTTTACATTTTTTTTGATATACTCATATCCCTTATTGATTTTTTCTTCTATTCTTGTATTTTTGCTATATATTTCTCTTAAGTTATCCATAACTAATCTATCTTTATCTTTCATTTGATAAAATGTATCATAACCTTTTTCTACAAAACTAAACGTCTCTTTAAAGACAGAATTATTTAAAATTGGATCTGTTACCATTTCACTGTACTGCCAAACTAGATAAGGAGAATCATATTCTCGTCTTGGTGTTTCTGGATGAAGTTCATGCCATTTTTCAAACCATAAGAAATGTAGGGTTTCATGTGCTATAACTTCGGTTATTTTTTTATCTGTTAAGTTGGTGGATAGTGAAAATGAAAAAGTATCTAAATACCTAGGAAAGACTGGAATTAATCCTACTTTAGCCGTTATCTCTTTATTAGGCCAGTTAATGTTTAAGTAGTTTGCAAGAGTTTGAAAATACTTTTCATTATATTTATTCCATATTTTTTCGTATCTTTTTGCTTCATTTTTTATTTTATCTATGTATGTATTATAGTCTTTGGTTACGACTTCTTCTATTTTTTGATGGATAACTTTAGTTGAAGTAGAATTAATTTCTTTTAGTTCAGGAAAATAATTGATTGTGTAATGATGAACATCTAAACTTTTATTATTTTCAAAATAAGCCCACTTAATTATCTCAATATTTTCAGATAAAGTCATTGGGATAAATTTAATTTTAGGAATATTCATGCTTATCACCTTGAAAGATTTTATTTTGTATATTCGAATTCATAATCAAGAATTCTTACTGTATCTCCTTCTTCTATTCCCATTTTTTCTAATTCATCATCAATTCCCATTTTTCTTAGTTTACTAGAGAAACGGAAGAAAGATTCTTCTGTGTTAAAGTTGGTCATCTGGAATAGTTTTTCAACTGTTGCTCCTTTGATAATATAAGTATTGTTTTCTTTAATAATGGTAAATGGTTTTTCTTTCTTAAATTTATATAAGACATGACTTTCTTGAACTTCTTCTGGGAATAATACTTCGTCTTTGGTATTTTTTACTAATTCTTTTAGGGCTTTTAATACTTCATCTAAGCCTTTATTTTGGATAGCACTTACTTCATAGATAGGGACTTTTACTTTTTGTTTGAATTCTTCTAGGTTCTTTTTTGATGATTCTATATCCATTTTGTTGGCGATGATGATTTCTGGTTTTTGGATTAATTTTGGGCTAAAATTTTCTAGTTCTTTTCTAATGGTAAGGTAATCTTCATAAGGATTTCTTCCTTCTATTCCTGACATATCAATAATATGAGCAATAATTTTGGTACGTTCAATATGTTTTAAGAATTTGTGTCCTAAACCTAGTCCATCGGATGCTCCTTCGATTAATCCTGGTAAATCGGCGATGGTATAAGAATAATCTTCACTTGTTACTACGCCTAAGTTTGGAGATAAAGTTGTAAAGTGATAACTTGCTATTTTAGGGTTGGCGTTGGTTACCATGGATAGGATGGTACTTTTTCCAACACTTGGTAAGCCTACTAGACCAACGTCTGCTAGCATACGAAGTTCTACTTTTACTTTTCTATTTTCTCCTGGTTCTCCATATTCACAGTATGATGGGCATGGGTTACTTCTTGTTGCTAAGGTTACGTTTCCTCTTCCCCCTCTTCCACCATAGGCTACAATTACTTCTTCTCCATTTTTCGTTAAATCGCCAATAATAGCGCCTGTTTCATTATCTTTTATGGTTGTTCCAAGAGGAACTTTTACAATCATATCCGTAGCATTTTTTCCATTTTTATTTTTCCCTTGGCCATTTTCTCCGGATGAGGCCTTAATGTGTTTTTGGTATCTTAAATCAATTAGGGTTCTTAGTCCTTCATCGACTTTAAAGATAATATCTCCACCTTTTCCTCCATTTCCACCGAATGGTCCTCCCATTGCTACATATTTTTCTCGTCTGAAGGCCATGCATCCATCTCCGCCACGACCTGCGGTTAATTCTACGATAACTTCATCAACAAACATGTTATCCCGCCTTTCTTTTTTCTTAGATTATTATACACTATATTTTCTAAAATTGAAAGAAGAATGTTACTAGTGGATAACTTTTAGGTGAGGAAAATACTGATCAGTATTTTGTCTAAAAAAACATTGATATATTGTTTAACACAATGCCTATGTAAAAAGTACAAAGTGTTAAATAATACCAATGTTTATAAAAATTCTTTATTAAAGAAATAACATTTTATTTTGATCTTACTCTCTTTTTAAAATCATAAAGTTGATTATCTAAGCATGCCATGTCTAATTCTTCTTTTGAAAGTGTTTGCATATTCTTTAAAGTTGTAGAAATTTTTTCATTTACTTTCTTTGCATCCATTAAAGCTAATTTTTTTGCTTCTTTGATGATTTCTTTTCTAGATTCATCAGAATTTCTTAAATAAAGTTTTTTTGTTTTTTCATTAATATCAAAGAAACCATTTCCTGATTGTAGATATAAAGGATATGTAGCATGCAATTTCATCAAATTTTCTAATAATTGATAATATTCTATTTTAGATAAGGTCGTTTTATTTAAATTTGCAACAGTATAATCCTCATAATCAAGAACTATGTCTTCTGAAATTATATTCTTTGGGACATCAAAATCAGGTAATTCTCTATGTTCAAATTGATTAGTTCTTGAACCTGACACAGAAAATGCAAGCGGATTTCTTCCGTTAATTAACTTTTCTCCTGTTGTCATTTCTTCAAAAATTCCATTTCCTAAATATTTTACAGCAATTAGAAAATCTTGTTTTATTTCAATCATTTCTACATATGGTCCCATATTTTCTCCATATTGATATGAAATTCTTTCTAGTTGCCATCCTACTTTGCTTGGTTCGTTATCTTTCCACGTTTCTACTGCACTTAAGTTAGAAAAATTAGAAAAAAAGACTTCTCCTACTTTGATTTTTTCAAATTTTTTATTTTTTTTATCAACCATTTTAATTTTCTCCTTTTTTATTTTGGATAGTAACTTGTTGTTTTGATACTTATAATACTACAAAAGTGAAGAAACCGTAAAGCTAATTTACTTTAAGTTCACACCAAATCCAACAAATACTCAATTACCAAAGAAATTAACGATCTAAAAAAGATTCTTAAAGATAGTTACGGATAAAAAATTTATTAACTGTTTTAACATTTTTCCTTTTATATTTCAATTTTCAATCAATAAAATAATAAGTTAAATTTAAATAAGTATTTTGGACAGAAAAAAAGATCCCCTAAAGAGAATCTTTTTATTTATTATTATTCAATAATATCAGATACGTTACCAGCACCTACTGTACGTCCACCTTCACGAATTGAGAACTTAGTTCCGTTTTCAACAGCGATTGGAGCGATTAATTCTACTGTCATTGTAACGTTATCACCAGGCATAACCATTTCAG
>CAKPAK010000030.1 GCA_934132915.1 uncultured Bacilli bacterium | reverse complement strand
ACTATGGAGAATACTTATAAATTAAGTGTTCCATTAAAAGTAAGTATTAATACTGGAAATAATTGGTATGAAGCAAAATAATGTAGGAGTAGTAAATGAATAAAATTAAAATACAAGAATTTTGTCAAGCATATTCCCAAGCACTTAATTTAGATAATGAAATAGAAAGTATAATTACAGAATTAATGATAAATATAATTTCAAAATATGAAAAGAAAATACCAAGTATTCCAACATCTTTAGATCAAAGTACATCATCATATCTAATAAAACCTATAAATGGTAAATATTCAATTGAAGACTTTTTCTTAAATAGATTAATAAGAAATATCTGGACAGTTGAAGTAATTACTCAAAAAGATATAGACGAAGGATTTGCTGATAGTGGAACAAAAGGAATGTTTGATCCTACAATGCAAGAAGTAAAACTTAATCTAGCAAAACAAGAAAGTCAACTTAAACGTTTTGAAAAACTATATGCTACATATGATGATTATGAAAAAGAAAGACAAGTTGCTAAAAGAAAAGTAATTACCCACGAATTTGAACATGGACTTCAAACAAGATATGATAATGAGTTAAATATAAACCTTCGTGCAACATATAAAAGAATTTCAGATGAAATTATGAAACTTTCTAAATATAGAAGTATTATTCAATCATATGAAGAAATACCTAAAAATATTAAAGGATTTGGTAAAAGTTATTTATCAACAGGATGTCATATTAGTTCAAGACTTGAAGGAACAGGAAAAAGAACGTATAGAGATGTTCATGGGTTTGATAATTTAAATGAAATATTAAATGAAAGTGAATCATTAATAATGCATAGGCCAAGAATTCCTATTATTAATACTTATAAATCATCAGGAAATAGTATGCGAATTTATAATCCAGAAAGTAGTAATTCTATAATAACAAATTATGGATTTATGTTTAAAGCAGTTTTTGGAGATGTTTTATCATTTGAATTAATGTATATTGATCCACAGAAAGCATTTGAAAGATTTAATAATCAATATAATGATATCTTTCAAGCAATTTATGGTAGCAATAAAGATGCTATAGAATTATTTATTATGGCAATAACAGAAATTAAAGAAAGACCATTAGAAGCAGAAAATAATCATTTAAAACTTCAATTAGCATTAGCAAAATGTCTTGAGAAAAAAATAACTGTTTTTTATAATAATAGTGAAGTAAGTAATGAACAAATGTTGGAATCAATTGCCAGATTTAAACCATTCTGTATGAGAGATAAAAATATGCAACTAGAACATATTAAATTATTAAAAGAATTAGAAGAAAGAATAAACACCAGAGGTACTGTTGATATTCAACAATCAAATAGAAGGAAGTAGTGATAATATATGCCAGAATTACCAGAAGTAGAAACAGTAAAAGAATCATTAAAACCAAGATTATTACATAGAAAAATAACTAAAGTAAAAATATATCATAACAATATAATTGCTTATCCTGAAGTAGATAAGTTTATATCTAATATTACTAATCAAGAAATATTAGATATCACAAGAAGAGGTAAATTTATAGTATTTGAATTAAATAATTATTATTTGTTATCTCACTTAAGAATGGAAGGAAAATATTTCTTTAAAACAAGTAACGATATATTATCTAAACATGAACACGTCGTGTTCACTTTAGATAATAATATCGAATTAAGATATCATGATACTAGAAAATTTGGTAAAATGTATCTAATAGAAAAAGATAAAATAAATGATATCCCACCCCTAAATGCATTAGGAAAAGAACCATGGGATAAAGAACTAACGATTGATTACTTAAAAGATAAATATAAAAGTAAAAGATTACCCATAAAAACTATTTTATTAGATCAAAGCATAATTGTTGGAATAGGTAATATCTATGCTGATGAAATATTATTCTTATCTAAAATAAATCCCCATAAGAAATGCAATGAATTATCTAACCAAGAGTTAGAAAATATTATAGTTAACACTAAACTAATCTTAGAAGAAGCCATCAAAAAAGGTGGTACTACTATTAAAACATATACCTCAGTAGATGGTGTACATGGATTATTCCAAGAAGAACTATTAGTTCATGGTAAAGATAACGGAATATGCCCAAAATGTAATACTAAAATAATAAAAGATAAAATAAATGGTCGAGGAACATATTATTGCCCTAGTTGTCAAAAATGACTAGACAATAATAAAAATATATGATATTATTTAATTGTAAAAATATATTATAGAAGGAGATAAGGAAGTTATGAAAAACTCAAAAAAGACATGGGGTATATTAGGTACCTCAATGGGATCTGTGCTTATAATAGTAGCTTTACTTACTATGGTAGGTATGGGATCACAAGACACATATGCATTCGAAACATGTATAAAATGTCCAGATGGATATGACATAGCAGGACGTAGTTGCAAAAAAGACAGACATTTTGCAGTATGTTCAGACAGTACTTGTCAAGCCAGAACTGGTGTTCCTGTTGGCAAGGCTGAAGGCACTTGTTCACATGATACATCGGGAGTTAGTAGCTGTACAGTATCAGAGTATACATCTTGTGAAAAATACGGTGATGACAAACCAACTGACGGAGACGATGATGATAAACCAAGTAATCCAAACAAACCAACTGGCGGAGACGATGGTACGGCAGGCGCAAAATGCGAACCGGGAACATATTATGATGGAAATTATGGATGTAAACCGTGTACAGAAGGATTTTATTGCCCAGGTGGAACATTTAGTCATAGTACTGCTGATATTGACGGAAGTGGGAGAAAAAAATGCCCAGAAACTGCAACAACATGTACTTCGACAGAATTCACTTGTAGTGGAGAATATGAAAAAAACACTGCAGGTACTGATTGTGTGAAAAAAACTGGCGGAGACGACAAACCAAATAATCCAAATAAACCAACCGGTGGAGACGATAAACCAAGCAATCCAAATAAACCAACAGGTGGTGGAGATGACGGTTCAGGCGGCAACGGCGGTGGAAACTCTGGAGGAAATTCAGGTGGAAACGGAAATGGTGGAAACACCGGAGGTAATAATGGAAACAACAACGGTGGTAACAATGCAACTAAAAATCCAAACACAGCCACTAAAGCACCTTTAGTAATAGCTTTAATTGGAATTATATCTGTAGGAATAAGCACAGTAGTGTACTTTAATGGTAAAAAAGAAATAAATACAGAAATATAATTAATCACATAATCTAAAAAAAGTTTTTCAACGAAATGTTGAGAAGCTTTTTTATTAAAAGTAAATACGTAAAATTCATGTAAAATGCTTGCAATAATTTAACAAAAATGATATAAATAAATTAGGATATAAATTATAAATAGAGAGACGTATCCAATATTATTGTCATAAAAATAGAGGGAGAGTGATAATAAATGGCAATACATTGTTTAGACCCTAATAAAATGGGAGCACAAACAGAAGAAATGTTTAATGTAACAAATACATCAGGAAGGAATTTAGTAACTAGCTTTGGAGCAACAATCGAAAATTTAAAAAGTCACTGGAAAGGTTCAGATGCAGTATCAAACTTAACAGACCTAGCCAGAGTATATACAGCTGTAACAGATTTAGTTAAAGATTTACAAAAAATAATAGTAGCAGTAAATAATGAAGAAGTGCTACCATTACAAAAACATATCGTAGCAAGTGGTGGATCATGTACAGTTGGTAATGAATTAGCAGTATCATTTGATGTAGATTCAAATATATCAATACCAACAGAAACAGTAGAATCATATACAGATCCAGCTTTAATAGCAGATGCTGAAGACTTTTCAACATTTCCAGATACATTTAAGAAATTTGTAGATGAGTTAAATACTACAAAGAATGAATTATTAAATAACTGGTTAGATGGTGCCAATAGAGATGCAGTAGTAAGAACATTTGAAGAATTCAATAATAATGCACCAGATTATAGTTCAAAAATAACAAAAGTAAGAGATAATCTAAATATAGTTGCTGAGAATAAGAAACAAATGCTATAGTTATCTCTATGTAATGGAGGGATAAAAAGTGGCAGCACAAAGAAGTGTTATAAATGATGGGGGATCAGCAAAAAGCCAAGAACAAATAGACCGTGAAACACGAGCAGCAGAATTAAGAGCACAAATAGCAGCAGAACAAGATAAAATAAGAAGAATAAATGATCTACAAAGCCAAATAACAAGTAGCATGGGAGCATTAAGCAAGACACTAAATAGTTTTGCAAATGGTGGACATATAAGTGGTGGAAAAGGATTAGGAAGTGCAGAAACGTCGTCATGTATAAGTGCACTATCATCAGCAAGTGGACAACTTAGTTCAGTGCTTACAATGCATGAAGAAATATTAAATAGTTTGCAAGCACAATATAGTAGCGTATGTTAAAATATAAGAAGGAAGAAATAGATGAGTGACGAAAATTCAACTTCTGATGTTGGCTTTAAGTGTGATGTAAATTTATTCTTTGAGGGGGTAAGTAATGCTAATGCAGCAAAAGGTTCAGTAAGAAGTACTATATCAACTGCCAATTCAATGACCGATATTGAAGGAATTGGAAGAGTAATTGCAGAGTTAAATAACTGCAATATAGACGCTTTAATAGGAGTAATAGAAACTGCTAGAGATAGTTTGTTAAGTCTTGATAGTGACTTTGCTAATCAATATTTTAAACTATTACAAGAATATATGAAAGGGCTAGATCCAGAAGCTCTTGGCGATGAATATTTAGCCCAATATATTGCATCTGAAAAAGAATATTGGACTACATTAGTAGCTATGCTAGAAAAAAATGAAGACAACCTAAACGATAAAATGAAAAAGCAATTAGATATTGCCAGAGAAATGGCTAGTTACTACGATATAACTGATGATATGGGAGCTAGCAATATTACCGTTGATGAATTGGAAAAGTTGTACGGCAGAAGAGAAGAATGTGAAAAAAGACTGCTAGAATTAAACGGTCTAAGTGGAGAGGCTCTAGATAAAGCAATTGCAGAACTTGAACAAAAATATGATATTGCTGTTTTAAGTATCAAATATAACGAAACATACAAACAAATGCTTTCATTAGATATAAACGATGAAAATTATCGAGATTCTGCAATTAGTTTACTTGAAGAACAAGCAGAGTATCAAAGACAATTAATAGATTTAAATACAGATTTAACTGATGAAGAAAAAGCACAATTAAAAGCTGAAATAAATAGAAAACTAGTAGAAAATAAAGATGTAGTTAGACTCAATGCAGTATCAAATGAATTTAACAATCTTGATATAACTGCTGCTGATTATGAAGAAAAGAGTAAAAGTTTACTAGACCTTCAAAAATATTATACAAAGAAGATATATAGATCAGACACGAGTTTAACTCCAGAACAACTTGCTAAAAAATTAGACGAAGTCGATTCTCAATATGAATCTATATATTTAGCAGTAGAGTCTGCAAAAATACAAAGCGATCTTGATATTTTAAATGCGAAAATAGAAGAGTATGAAAAAGATCCAAAAGGATATAAAAACGACCCAAAAAATAGCGGAGAAGACCCAGATAAATATGAAGAAACACGTCTTACGTTACTTAATGATTTTAGAGGATGTACTGAGGAACAACTTAAACTAGCTGGTTTGACACAAGTAGAAATCAATGACCAACTAGCGGCAATTAATGCCGAAATATATCAAGCACAACAAAATAATGAATGGAAAAACATGAGTACTTATGATAAGGCGGTTCAATATACTGGAACTTTTGTATTTTCAGCGCTAACCGGCGTCATCAGTGTAGGAGAAAACATATTCGATGGAATGGCAATGCTCTATGGAAAAGTTTTTGACAAAGAAGAAGAAGTGGCTGAATTGGTAAAAGCAGACTTTGCAGGAGATGCTTATGCAGTCATGGCTAGAGATATAAATGTTAATGCCGCATATTCAAAGGTACATGATTTTGGTACAGCAGTAGGAAAGGCTGTCGGATATTCGTTGATATCTGCAGCAACAGGAGGAGTCTTTGGAGTAGGCTCAGCAGCTGCAATAGCTACAACAACATTGGTAGGTGGTATAGGAGCAGCCGGAAGTGCATCGGAAAGAGCACTTAATAGTGGGGCGACATTTGATCAAGCATTTAGTGTTGGAACCGGTGCATTTGCATTAGGAGCTGCGTCAGGAATGTTATCAGGTGCCCTAACAGCAAGCATGCCATCATCAATAAGCATGATAGGTGGCCCACTTTCACTAAATAACACATTAAATAGTACGATGGCAGCTCTAGGAAAATATGCTATAGCAGGTGGAGTAATAGGTGCTATCGAACCAACAATCAATCCAATAATTGAATATAATGTGTATGCAAAGAATTTAAAAGACGAAAGTGGAAATTCACTGTATAATAGTTTGACTGACTATTATGCAAAAACGGGATCAGTATCAAACATACTTCTTGGTTTTGCGATTGGAGCTATTACAACAGTAAGAGATTACCAAAAAGTTCAAAGTGGTTTAATACATATGTCTATTAGAGGCAAAAATACGGACTTTGAAGTTGAAACAGAAGCCTCTAAGCAAGGTGGCTTAACAGATGATAGTTTAGATATTGACGATGGTGCCATTAAAAATCAAAACAACGAATATTTAGATTCGTTGACACCAGAGCAAAGAACAAAAGCTTGGAATGATTATTTCAGTAATGCATATGGTGATGCATTTGAAGGAAGATTTTCAGGACATGGAGATGCAGCAAATCCTACTTCATATGTTGATCCAACAGCAGCTAGAATTAATGCTGAGATCAATGCTAGAGCTAATCTTGACTCAGAAGTAGGAAGTATTCGTCGTTCATATGAATCTATAAACGAAGCAATAAAAAATTATGCACATTCGATGTCTACAGCGACTGATTTTAAAGCACTGGATGATAGTATTGATTTATACTATACTAATATTACTAGAAAAGTTGCTGAGTATGATAGTTGGTATATAGTGCAAGCGCGATATGAGAATAAATATCCAGATTGGAATGAATTACCTGACGATGTAAAAAACTTTTTAATTAATATTAATGCTAAAAGACTGACTGAAGCCATTGATAATGCTCCAGGTGCAAGCTATATTGATAAATTGAGAAATTCAGTAAATCTTACTGATGATGAATTAAATAGTATCTTGACTGATGAAGAGTTGACTGGTATCTTGATAGATACATATGACATTGCATATACTGCTGCAGAAAATGGTAAATTTGCACTAACTGGTGTAGATGGAGCACCAAATTCTCACGTTACAATAGAGGATTACTATCATGATATTAGTCTAAAAGATCAAGGCTTGTTAAATGCTAGTATCACACAAAAATATACAGACTATGTTAAAAATGGTTATATAAATTCTAATGGAACAAATACTGTGTCAAGTATTTATGCAAATGATAATTTAAAGTATGCAATAAATATTCCGGGTGAAAAGGATGCTGATATATTACAAATATCTATGTGGGATCGCAAACCTGTAATAGAGGTAGATATGAATGGAAAATCGTTTGGTAGAAGAGGAGAAAGACAATTTGTTTCGCCAATTAGCGATAGTGATCAATTATTTAGCAGTATTCAAAACGCAAAATCACCAGTAGATACACAAGAAGTTGTTGGAGCAGCCACAGGATTGCCAACCAGTGGAAATGATCGATTAACCCGTATCTCACTAGATACAACGGAGCAAGTTGCAATCCATAATGGCCTAGAATCAGGATCATGTAAAGAAGCATTAAGTGGTGGATTACCTGTATATGAAGTTGATGGAATAAAACATAAAATGCGTGAAGCCACTATAGAGGCAGTTAATTTTGACCAAAGTAATTTAAGCAAATCAAATTATATAGTTGATAATTTTGATCCTAAGACAGGTGCCTTAATTTCAAAATATAAATTACTTGTAACCGAAGGTGGTAAAACATATTTAATATTATTACAATAGAAGGAAAGGTGAAATTCAATGAATTTAGTTCGTACAACTGAACAAAAATTAAAAATGGCAATATATTATAATGATGTTATTAATTATTTAGAGGGTGCCGGGGTGTATAAAATTAGTAGTGACCCTAGAGATGTAACGTCTCCTCACAACTTTAATTTTAGTATAGAATGTTATAATAAACTTGCTGCTAAATGTCCGCAATTAAAATTAGATAAATTGTTTGTGGAAGAAATTATTTCAAAATTAAAAAGTGATAATTGTAATCTCTATGATGTTTATTATATTTTTAATTGTATTATCGCTCAATTAAGGCTAGAAAAGAATAATCTTTCATCATTTACAATAGAAAACTCTAAAATTGAAGAAATGTTTCAGTTATTAAGAGAAAAAGTTCTTGTTTATCAAGATAAATTAAAGAGATGCAAAGATAAGAAAGGTAAATATTATACAGATGGCATGTATGGGTACATGCAAACTGAAAGTAATAGAGTGTATAACGAAGTCGGTCGAAGAATTTTATGAACTAATGAAGAATTAGAACAACTTGAAGATAACAATACTGAGAGTTAATCTAATTCTTTTGATATAGAAGGGATGATATAAATGGAATTATCTGATAGAGAAAGATCTTTAATAGATAGAGGATATGATAGAAATGTTGTTGAATCTTTATGTTATCTTGATGAAGATAAGTTAAAAGAAATAGAAGATAGAATATATGAAGATATAATAATTGATGCAACTCCTGTATCTGAACCTTATGTTACATATATTGGTGGACAACCTGGTAGTGGAAAAAGTGTTGTTTCAATGAGATTAAAAAGAATTAGTAATGCTGTAGAAATTGGAATAGATAATTATAGAATGTATCATCCTAACTATTTAAGTATTGAAGAAGTTATAAAAGAACATTGGAAAGATAGAAAAGTAACATTTAATGATTCACCAGGAAATGATATAGCGGATTTTACACATAACTTTTCTGGTATAATGACTGATAGATTAATTAATAGAATTAGTAAAGAAAAATATAATATACTATTAGAATGGAGTATGCGTAATCCTAATCAAATAATAAATTCTATAAATGAATTTAAAAATAAAGGATATAATATTAATTTAAATGTTCTAGCAGTAAATAAAGATATTTCTCTAAATGCTTGTCATTTAAGAGGAAATGGAATGAATGAATATGGACATATAGTAAGATGTATACCAAATAGTTTTCATGAAATGTGTATAAGAGATATACCAAATAGTATTAATAAAATATATGAACAATGTAAAGATAAAGTTGATAAATTTTATATAATTGATAGAGATGGTTCAGTTATATGGTATAGTAAAAGTGAAGGATTACCTGGTAATGTTTTAAATGAAATAATTAATAAAGAATATACATTAGAAAATAAAAATAATGATGTTAAATGGGCGGTTATTAGTTATGAAAGAGAATCACTAGGATTAAGATTTAATTATAATAAAGAAAATGAATTAAATGGTAAAAAATTAATAGCGTAAAAAACTTGACATAAATTTAACTATTAAATATAATTAAGATAGGAAAGGATCAGAAAATGAACGAAAAATATAAAAAATATTTACCGTTAGGAACTGTTGTCCTAATGAAAGGTGCTAAAAAAAGAGTAATGATTACGGGATATATTGCAAAAAGTCCAGAAACTAAAGATAAAGTTTGGGATTATATAGGTTGCATGTGGCCTGAAGGTGTTATCTCAGCAGATAAAAATCTACTTTTTGATCACAAAAATATAGACAAAATATATGCAATTGGATATTCTGATGAAGAACAAAAAAGATTTATGAAAGTAATTGATGGAGCAGTAGCCCTAAAAGAAATAGAAGCAAGTAATAACCAATTAGCAAATGCTAATAATACTAACATAAATATTTCTAATCAACAAAATATTCCAAATCAACAATAAAGTACCATATAAAGAGAAATAAAATTCTCTTTTTTCTTATATTTGCTAATTGTATGAACTTCAATAACGTAAAATTTATGTAAAATGCTTGCATTACCTTAGTAAAAATGATATAAATAAATTAGGATATAAATAGAGAGACGTATCCAATATTATTGTCATAAAAATAGAGGGAGAGTGATAATAAATGGCAATACATTGTTTAGACCCTAATAAAATGGGAGCACAAACAGAAGAAATGTTTAATGTAACAAATACATCAGGAAGGAATTTAGTAACTAGCTTTGGAGCAACAATCGAAAATTTAAAAAGTCACTGGAAAGGTTCAGATGCAGTATCAAACTTAACAGACCTAGCCAGAGTATATACAGCTGTAACAGATTTAGTTAAAGATTTACAAAAAATAATAGTAGCAGTAAATAATGAAGAAGTGCTACCATTACAAAAACATATCGTAGCAAGTGGTGGATCATGTACAGTTGGTAATGAATTAGCAGTATCATTTGATGTAGATTCAAATATATCAATACCAACAGAAACAGTAGAATCATATACAGATCCAGCTTTAATAGCAGATGCTGAAGACTTTTCAACATTTCCAGATACATTTAAGAAATTTGTAGATGAGTTAAATACTACAAAGAATGAATTATTAAATAACTGGTTAGATGGTGCCAATAGAGATGCAGTAGTAAGAACATTTGAAGAGTTTAATAACAATGCACCAGACTATAGTTCAAAAATAACAAAAGTAAGAGATAATCTAAATATAGTTGCTGAGAATAAAAAACAAATGCTATAGTTATCTCTATGTAATGGAGGGATAAAAAGTGGCAGCACAACCCCAATTTATAGCAAATAAATTAGGACTCCAAAAAGTAGAAAGTAATTATAAGTATATGCAATATATAATAAAAAGAGGAAAAATAAATGAATGAAGAAAATTCAACTACTGAAACAGGTTTTAAGTGTGATGTAAATTTATTCTTTGAGGGAGTAAATAATGCCGATATAGCAAAAAGTTCAGTAACAAGTACTATAGCAACTGCCAATTCAATGACTGATATTGAAGGAATGGGAGCAGTAACTGCAGAACTTAATAACTGTAATGTAGATAGTTTAATAGCAGAAATCACAGCTGCTAGAGATAGATTATTACAACTTGATAATGAGTTTGCTAAGCAATATTTTAAACTTCTACAAGACTTTATAAAGGGATTAGATCCAGAAACTCTTGGTGAAGATTATATAACTCAATATGAACTATATGAAAAAGAGTATTGGAATACATTGGTAGCTATGTTGGAAAAAAATGAAGACACCTTAAGTGAAGATATGAAAAGACAATTAGAAATTGCTAAAGCAATGGCTGATTACTATAATGCTACTGATGAAAGTGGTGCCGATGATGCTAAAGGTGTATTATTAACACTATTATCTGGTTTTTCACCAACAGATAATATAGATTATACATTTGATCCAAGTAATGTAGGTATTAGTGCTGAAGAATTATATTCTAAAGCAGGGACAATTAAGAATGCTAATATTCCACCTGGTATAAAAATAGTTCAAATGGCAAAATTGCTTCATGAATACACATTTGGTTGGACATGGTCTGGTGAAAATCTTGTATATAATAAAGGATTCGAAGGAACATTGGAAACACCATCTAAATTAATATGTTGTGCAACCGGAGTATCAGATGTTTTATGGCTTGCTGGATTTGTTGATACAATTGAAAATCAAGCTGGACAATTTAACCCAAATTACCAACAAAATATTAAAGTAACAGCAGAAAAAAAAGGATGGCAGAAAATAACCATCGACAATTTTGATCAATTACAACCAGGAGACATTGTACTTACATCATATAACGGATCTATATATGAACATGTTGAAATATATGCAGGAAACGGCTATGCATATTCATGGGGTAGTACCAAAGATATAGGTAACGAAGGCCCTAAATCAGTAACTATTGATGAATATAAAGCTAGCCATGCATGTGCTTATAGAGTTACAACTACGGAAACAATTTAAAGTTTTATAAAGAGAATTAAAAATTCTCTTTTTTTAGCATTATTAAGAATGTATATATTGCCAAATTAAGTAATTTATAATATAATTACATTATAGAGTAAGAGGTAAAAAATGAAAGAGAATAAAATAAATATAGAGTTAATTGTACCATGCATTGGAGAAAAATATAGTGTATTTATTCCAGTTAATAAAACTGTCGGAGAAGTTATTGCTATTTTAAATAAAACAATAAAAGAAATGGAAGAAAGCTTTCCAGAAAGTAATAAAAACTGTCTTATTAATACTATAGATGGTGTTATATATCAATATGATGTTGAAGTAATAAAGTCTGGAATTAAAAATGGCTCAATTCTAGCACTTATATAGTTAATCTTTATGTATTAGAAGGGATTGAATAATATGAAATTGATACTTGAATCTTCAGAAAGAATTGAAACCATAAAAATACCTAAAACTATTTCAGGTAATATATGGATATTAGGAACTAATAGAAAGAAGATTTTTGATATATCTGAAAAAGATAATGTTTTTACTGTAAACTGTGATACTGATACTGAAATATGTGAAAGTGGTAATTTAAATACTGGTGCTAATTTTAAGAATTTAATGATAAAAGAAAATAAAACTTATAGTATTATTGATAAATCAACTAATGAAAAATATATAATGTATACAGTACCAAACTATGAGAATTATATAAAACTAACTGTTAATTGGCCAGAAATAGGTACTATTACTATCGGTAGTGATAATACATGTAGTATGGTAATAGCTAATAAATTAGTGTCAGATAAACAAATTAGTATTAGTTATAATAAAGATAATAATTGTTTACTTATTAAAAACTTACAGCCTGATAATAGATTATATATAAATGAAACTTTATGTAATGAAGCACCTTTACAGAATGGTGATGTTATATTTATTGGAGGATTAAATATATATTACTTTGGCTCAATATTATTAGTAAATAATAGTAATAATGTTGCTATAACAACGCCAACAATTAGCCAAGTATCTATCAAAGAAAATCCCATAACAGACTATTCAGGGTATGTTGATAAAGAAGTTTTAGTTTTTGAAAAAAAAGATTACTTCCAACGCCCACCAAGATTCAAAAGAAAACTAGATAAAAAAATCTTTAATATAGATCCACCTACTCAAAAAGAAGGTGAAGAAGATACTCCATTAATCTTTGTAATAGCGCCAATGATAACTATGGGAATGATGAGTATGGTAACGGGAGTAACAGCTGTTCAAAAAGTTTTAAACCATGAATCAACTGTAAAAGAACAATTCCCATCAATACTTATGACTGCATGTATGATAGTGGCAACAATATTCTTTCCACTAATTCAAAGAGCATATGATAAAAGAAAAAGAAAAAATAGAAATTCACAAAGAACTGAAAAATATAAAAAATATATTGAACAAAAACGTCAAGAAATATTTAATGAAATAAATTATCAAAAAGGAGTATTATTTGAAAATAACTTACCAATAGAAAATGTTAGAGATATTATTCTAAATAAATCTCGTACATTATGGGAAAGAAAACCAGAGCATTCAGACTTTCTAGAACTTAGACTAGGAATTGGAGATAAAAATCCTGACATAGAAATAAAATACCCAGAAGAACATTTTACTATGGAAGAAGATGATTTAAAAAGTTTAATAACAGATATTCTAAAAGAAACTAAAACAATGCAAAATGTACCTATTACTTTAAACTTTAGAGATCATAATAAGATAGGTATTATAGGTAAAGATTCTATTATTAATAACTTCTTAGATAGTATAATGTTACAAGTTATGGCTTGTCATGGATATGATGATTTAAGAATAATTATCTTAACCAGTGATAAAAGAAAAAAATATTGGGAAAAATATAAAAGTATACCATATGTTTGGAATAATGAAAAAAGTGTTAGATATTATGGTACTAATAAAGATGATATAAATAGATTAACTGGATTCTTAATGGATGAATATAACTATCGAAAAGAAGTTAGTAGTGAAAATAATAGTAAAGTACAATTTACTCCATATTATCTAGTAATAACTGATGATATAAAATCATTAAAAAATAACTCATTTATTAGTGAAATATTAGATAGTGAAGTAAACTTAGGTTATAGTTTAATAATAAGTGATGATAAACTTAATAGAATACCTAATGAATGTAATATGTTTATAAATGTATCTAATGGATTAAGTAGTATATTTACTAATCAAATGGCTTCAGATAGTCAAATATTATTTAACCCTGATAAAGTAAATTTCTCAATAAAAGATTGTATTACTCAAATCAGTAATATTCCATTAGATATTAATAGTGGTAAATTTGTTCTACCAAAAAAATATGGTTTCCTAGAAATGTATGATGTAGGTAACGTAAATCAATTAGATATTATTAATAGATGGAAAAATAATAATATAACTAAATCATTAGAAGTTCCTGTCGGAATAGATGAAGAAGGTGGACTATTCAAATTAGATTTACACGAAAAAGCTCATGGTCCTCATGGATTAGTTGCCGGAATGACAGGAAGTGGAAAATCAGAATGGATTATTACTTATATACTTTCAATGGCCATAAATTATAGCCCAGAAGAAGTACAATTTGTATTAATAGACTATAAAGGTGGAGGTTTAGCACTTACATTTGATAATAGAGAAACAGGAGTAAAACTTCCACATGTCGTAGGAACATTAACTAACCTAGATATAATTGAAATGAAAAGAAGTCTTGCAAGTATTAATAGTGAATTAAAAAGACGTCAAAATATGTTTAAACAAGCCCGTGAAAAACTAAATGAAAGTAGTATGGATATATATAAATATCAAAAATTTTATAGAGAAGGAAAACTAGAAGAACCAATGAGTCATTTGTTTATTATAAGTGATGAATTTGCTGAATTAAAAAGCCAACAACCAGAGTTCATGGATGAATTAATATCAACAGCTCGTATAGGACGTTCATTAGGAGTTCACTTAATACTAGCAACCCAAAAACCAAGTGGTGTCGTAGATGATCAAATATGGTCTAACTCCAAATTTAGAGTATGTTTAAAAGTACAAGATAAGTCAGATTCTATAGATATGTTAAAAAGACCAGAAGCCGCTATGTTAAAAGATACTGGTAGATTTTACTTACAAGTAGGATATAATGAATTATTTGCTTTAGGACAAAGTGCTTATGCTGGAGTGCCATATTATGAAAGCAAAAAGAAAATTACTATGGTTGATTCTACAATAGATTTTGTTGATGATATAGGAGCTACAATAAAACAAGGAGATATTACAAAGAACAATAATCAATATGTTCATAAAGGAGAAGAATTACCAAATATTCTTAACTATATAATTAATACAGCTAAAACAATAGATTTAAAAATAAAACCATTATGGTTAAGTAATATTCCAGCAGTTGTTTATGTAGATAAGTTAAAAAATAAATATAATTATAGTAAAGAAAACTTCGTATTAAATCCAATAGTAGGAGAATATGATGAACCATCAAAACAACAACAAAATTTATTAACAGTACCAATTAGTAAAGATGGCAACTTCTTACTATATGGAGCAAGTGGCAGTGGTAAAGAATTATTCTTAACAACACTACTATATTCCCTAGTAACAACATATACTCCAGAAGAAGTAGGTATTTATATTCTAGACTTTGGTTCTGAGGTCTTAAATAACTTTAGTGATTGTGCTCATGTAGGAGATGTAGTTCATTCTGGAGAAGATGAAAAAATAGAAAACTTATTTAAGTATATAAAAACAGAATTAGATTTAAGAAGAAAAAAGTTCTTACAATATAATGGTAACTATGAAGATTATATTGCTAAATCAGAAGAAAAAATACCTAATTTAGTAATAGTTATAAACCAATATGATATATTCTCTGAAATATATAACAATCTAGCAGAAAGAATATATGAATTAACTAGAGAATGTAATAAATTTGGAATATTCTTTATATTAACATCAAGTTCAGTAAATGGTGTAAAAAGTAAATTATTACAAACATTTAAAACAATATATACATTACAACTTAATAATGAATTTGATTATCGAAGTATATATGGTAATACTAATGGTCTTACACCATCTAAAATCTATGGTCGAGGATTATTTAAAAAGGATAGTGTATTAGAATTCCAAACAGCATATGCATATGACAAAGATGAACTATATAAGAATATCTTAAATATGTCAATTCAAACATTTATGACTTATAAAACAAAAATGCGTTCAATACCAGTTTTACCAAAAGAAGTTGAATTTAACGCTGTAAATAGAGCAGAGATAAATCTAAACTTTATTCCTGTTGGTATGGTAAAAGAAGACTTAGCAATAGCTAATATAAGAATAAAAGATGAATTAAGTTATCTAGTAAGTTTTAGAGAACTAGATGAAAGTATATCATTTGTTGATAAATTATTACGAGTATTAGATAAAGGAAATATAAAAACATTTGTATTTGATTCTAAATATATCTATGATAATAGTAATTTTACAAAGATTAATTATTTAAATAGTAACTATACAGAAACAATTGATTCACTAAATAAATATATTAATGATGTAGATGAATTATATAAGAAAAATAATAATAACATAAGATCAATAAAAAATGTTGAAGATGTTTTATGTGTTATCATAGGCTTTGATAAATTCATAAGTTCTTTAGAAAAAGAAACTAAAGATAAGTTTATTAACATTTTGACAAAGGCTAAAGAAAACTTGAAAGTTCACTTTATATTTATAGATATTCCAGCTGGTTTCAAACCTTATGAATATGAATCATGGTATAAATCAACAATTAATCCAAGCACAGGATTGTGGATAGGTGATGGCTTTGCTGAACAATATCTAATTAAACCTACTAAAGTATTACAAGAATACTATGATCTTATAGGTAATAACTATGGTTATTTAGTAGAAAATGGCCAAGTAAAATTTATTAAGGTAATAGAAAAAATGTAGTAAATATTTATGACTTATTACTCATAAAACAAGTAATAAGTCTTTTATTTTTTTAAATAATAGTGTATAATTTAATAGTAAACATATAGGATGTGATATATATTATGAATACTAATAATTTAAAATTATCTTATCAAGATTTGTTAAAAGAAATAAACTCTATCAGGAGGTCTCTTTGACTTAGATAATAAAAAGAATAGACTAGAAGAATTATCTGTTATTATGAATAAACCTGATTTTTGGAATGACAGAAAATATTCTGAACAAGTAATAAATGAAAGTAATAATTTAAAAAATACTATCAATACCGTAGAAACATTAACTAATAAAATTACTAATAATTTAAGTTTACTAGAAGACTCTCTAGATGATGAAATTACTTTATTACTTAATGAAGAATATAATGATATCTTAAAAGAAGTAGAAGAATTAAAAATTACTACTTATTTATCAGGAGAATACGATAAGTATAATTGTACACTAGAAATACATGCTGGTGCTGGAGGTACGGAAAGCTGTGATTGGGCTAATATGCTTGCTAGAATGTACACAAGATACTGTGAAAAAAATAACTATACAATAACTGAATTAAGTCGCCAACCCGGAGAAGAAGTAGGTATTAAAAGTATCTTATTTCAAATAAAAGGCCCTAATGCTTATGGCTACTTTAAGGGAGAAAGAGGAGTTCATCGCTTAGTTAGAATAAGCCCCTTTGATGCTGGCAAAAGAAGACATACCTCATTTGCCTCAGTTGAAGTAATCCCTGAATTTGATAATAATATTAATATTGTCATTAACGATAAAGACCTTAAAATAGATGTCTATCATAGTAGTGGTGCTGGTGGCCAAAGCGTTAATACAAGTGATTCTGCTGTTCGAATTACCCATATTCCTACCGGTATCGTTATCACTTGCCAAAACGAAAGAAGTCAAATTCAGAATAGAGAAAAAGCTCTAGAAATATTAAAAAATAGATTATACTTATTAGAAATAGAAAAACAAAATAA
>CAKPAK010000029.1 GCA_934132915.1 uncultured Bacilli bacterium | reverse complement strand
ATGGTCATTCTGTATAATACGTCATTTCCTTTTCTTGGACCATTAGAGCTTCTTCTCGATCCCGATTGCGTAAATCCTGAGAATCCACCAAATCCACCCATTCCTCCAAATAAGTCTTCAAAAATATCGGACATATCACCAAAATCAAAGTTGCTAAATCCTCCAGCACCGCCTGCACCTTGTTCAAAGGCAGCGTGCCCAAATTGATCATATTGCTTTCTTTTGTTTGGATCCGATAATACGGCATAGGCTTCTTGACATTCCTTAAATTTTTCTGCAGCATTTGGTTCTTTCGATACATCTGGGTGATATTTTTTTGCCAGTTTACGAAAAGCAGACTTTATTTCCGCATCCGATGCATCTTTAGAGACGCCTAAGACTTCATAATAATCTTTTTTCTCCATCTTTATTCCTACTTTCTAAATTTCTAATTTTTTATTTAAATCCGAATTTTTGGTCTCATTTTTATCTAAATGTAGATTTTTTGACACCACTTTTTCGCTTTTAAAAGAAGAAGTTCTAGTTACCTAGAACTTGTTTCTATTATTTTTCTTCAAAGTCTGCATCTACTACACCGTCATTATCTTTTTTGTCGGTTGATTCTTCAGAAGTATTTTCGGCACCCGTTGCGCCTTGATTTGCTTTTGCGGCTTCTTCATATACTTTTGAAGCAAATTGATTTGCTTTTTCGAGTAATTTATCTTTTGAAGATTTGATTTCTTCAAGATCTTCTTTTTCGATAGCTTTCTTTACTTTATCCATTAATTCTTCAGCTTCTTTTTTATCAGAATCACTTACTTTATCTCCTAAATCTTTAATGGCTTTTTCGGTCATGAAGACTACTTGTTCCGCATCATTTTTCGCATCGGCTAATTCTTTTACTTTCGCATCTTTTTCTTTGTTTGCTTCAGCTTCTTTCATCATTCTATCAATTTCTTCATCTGATAAAGTATTTGTTGCAGTAATGGTAATAGATTGCTCTTTCTTTGTTCCTAAATCTTTTGCTTTAACATTAACGATACCATTCGCATCAATATCAAAGGTTACTTCAATTTGAGGTACGCCACGAGGTGCTGGTGGGATATTGGTAAGTTGGAAGTTTCCTAATGTTTTGTTATCACTAGCCATTGGTCTTTCACCTTGTAATACATGGATATCTACAGCTGGTTGGTTATCAGCAGCTGTTGAGAATACTTGGCTCTTACTTGTTGGAATCGTTGTATTTCTTGGAATTAGGACAGTCATTACACCACCTAATGTTTCAATTCCTAGAGATAATGGTGTCACATCTAGTAAGACAATATCATTAACATCTCCGGTTAAAACTCCACCTTGAATAGCAGCTCCCATCGATACTACTTCATCTGGATTTACACCTTTTGAAGGATCTTTCCCGGTTTCTTTCTTAACTAAATCTTGAACCATTGGAATACGTGTAGATCCACCAACTAGAATAACTTTATCAATATCACTCTTTGATAATTTTGCATCTTTTAAGGCTTTTCTAACTGGCTCTAAAGTAGAATCTACCAAATCACTAATTAAGGATTCAAATTTTGCTCTTGTAATATCAATTTCAAAGTTTACTGGTGCACCATCTACTTGAGCGATGAATGGTAATGATACTTGGGTTGAAGTCATACCTGATAAGTCTTTTTTGGCTTTTTCGGCTGCTTCTTTAATTCTTTGCATTGCCATTTTATCGTCAGATAAATCGACACCTTCTTCTTTCTTGATTTCAGATACAATATAATCAACTAAACGATTATCGAAATCATCTCCACCCAAATGGTTATTTCCTGATGTAGATAATACTTCAAAGACACCATCTCCTAGTTCTAGAATAGAAACATCGAATGTTCCACCACCTAGATCATAAACTAAGATTTTTTCGTTTGTATTTTGTTTATCTAGACCATACGCAAGAGCTGCTGCAGTTGGTTCGTTGATGATTCTTTCTACTTCTAATCCAGCAATTTTACCAGCATTTTTTGTTGCTTGTCTTTGAGCATCATTAAAGTATGCTGGTACTGTGATAACGGCTTTTGTTACTTTTTCCCCTAAGTAAGCTTCCGCTGTTTTCTTTAAATCACTTAGGATCATTGCACTAACTTCTTCTGGCGTATATTCTTTTCCATTTGCTTTTACTTTTTCGCTAGTCCCCATTTTTCTTTTGATGGAAATAATGGTATCTGGATTAACTAAAGCTTGACGCTTTGCTTTTTCTCCGACGATGATTTCTCCTTTTTTGAAAGATACTACTGATGGAGTTGTCCTTCCCCCTTCAGCGTTTGCGATAACGTGGGCTTCGCCTCCTTCAAATATCGATACACAACTATTGGTTGTTCCTAAATCAATTCCTATTATTTTACTCATAATTCTTCACCTTTCCTTTTATTTATTATCATGACTCTCTTCGTCAATAATGACGATTTTTTTCTTTTTCTTCTTACTATTTTCCTCTTTATTGCTGTTACTTGTCTTTAATTTTTCATAAATGAAATAAGCAAGCAAGGCTACTAAAATAAATGGTAGTGCCCATAGCATAAAGCGAATAGCAAGATAAGATAGTAGGATCGCTACTACAATATAAATGATATTTCTAATTTTTTCTTGATTCATTTATATCTCCTTATTCATTTACCTTTACCATCGCTGGTCTTATTACTCTATCTTTATAAGTATAACCTTTTTGTAATACTTCTAAAATGACACCAGCAGGTTTGGTCTCATCATGGTCAGTTAGGACTGCATGATGATACTCTGGATCAAACTCTATTCCTTCTGCTTGGATTTCTTTGACTTCAAATTTATTTAAAATACCGATGGTTGTTGTATAAATCAATTTAAATCCCGTTAAGAATTTTGATACTTCATCGGATAAGTCATTATCATCCATCTTGATTGCTCGCTCAAAGTTATCTACGATGGTTAATAATTCACGAATTAGCTCTTCATTTTTGTATTTTAATACTTTCTCGCTTTCTTCTTCTTTTCTTCTTTTATAATTTTGAAGTTCTGCTTGATTTCTTAAAAGTGCTTCTTGCAAGGAACCTATTCGTTGGTTTAATCCTTCTATTTGCTTGTTTTTTTCTTCTAAATCTTTTTCTAGTTGTTCTTCATGCTCTTTTTCTTTATGGCATTGACATTCTTTTTTTTCTGATTTAATTTCTTGGGTTGCCTTTTCTTCTTTGAATTCTTCTTTCCTTCCTATTTCTTTTTCTAATTGTTCATCCAAAATTTCTTTTTCGTGATGATTTTTATGCTTACTCATTTCCGCCTCCTAAATGACTTTTGATATAATCTAGTAGACTCACTACTTTATCATATTCCATTCTTTTTGGTCCTACAATTGCAATTGTTCCCTCTTCTCCGTTGACATTATATTTGGTCTTTACAACAGAGGTATCACTTGTAATCTCTGATTCACTTCCAATATAGATATGAATACCATTATTTTCTTCTTCTTTAATCGAACGCACATCTTCAAATCTAGAAAGAATTTCTTTTACTTTTTCAATATTGGAAAATTCTGGCTGCTTTAGAAAATTATTCTTCCCGACAAAATGCACTTCATTATTGCTACTCGTAAATTCAGAGAAAGCATCATAGAAAGCATTGTATAAAACTTCATGTTGTTTTACATACTTACCAATAATTGGTTTTACTTCATATTCTAGTTTTTCGGAAATTTCATTAATTGGTGTTCCTACAACTAGTTTATTAATGAGTTCTACTGTTTTTCTTATATCAGTAGTTGAAATGGTGCTTGGTAAGTATAAATTTTTGTGTTCAACAATTCCTTTATCGGTAATGACAATTGTTAGGATTTTATTTTCTTCTAGAGGAACTACTTCAACTTGCTTTAAACGATTTGCTTTTGCACTTGTTCCTAATACTATAGAGGTATAATTGGTGATTTCTGAAACAATTTCGATACTTTTTTTTATGGTATCAGATAAATCAAGAGATTGGTTTTTAAAAATCGTTTGTAGTTTTAGCATATCTTCGCCCGTCATATTTTTCGGTTGCATTAAATTATCAACATAATATTTGTATCCCTTTTCACTAGGAATTCTTCCTGAGGCAAAGTGGTTTTTCTCTAAATATCCGAGATCCTCTAAATACACCATTTCATTACGAACGGTTGCACTAGAGCATTTGATATTCTTACAGATATGAGAAGAACTGACTGGCTTTGCTGTTTTAATGTATTCTTCAACAATGATTCTTAAAATCTGATTTTCTCTTTCCGATATCATCTTTTATGCCTCCTTTAGCATTTCCTTTTCTTGAATGCTAAGTTCATTATAGTATATTATATTAGCAATGTCAAGAAATAATTGCTAATTTTTTTAAAAAAGAAAGAAAAAAGTCAATCGATTATGAGATTCACTTTTTATTATTCGATGAAACTTATTTTTTTCCTCTTTTCGTTAATATTTTTAGGGGAAATTTTTGCTTCACTTGTTTCATTATTGAATAAGCATTCTCTTGCCCATTTTTATCTAGATAAGTTTTTTTTACTTGGACAAATCTTTGCCCATTCGTGTCATTTTTCTCCATTAATTCATCCATTTCTTGAGTGGAAAGATTTAGGCCTAATTCTTTATTCCATTCCTCAATAAATCTTTTTGCTCTTTCATATCCTATATCAGGACGAGTATTTTTAGAATATAACATTTCTAGCGCGGTAAGTTGTAAGATTTTTCTTCTTAATTCTAAATCACAATTATGGTTATAAATGCATTCTTGTAAGGAAGAAAAGTCTAATTTATCTTCATATTTTGATTCAAATAACACAAGTAATTCATCTAAAGTGATTACCTCTTCTTTTAGATAGTTTTCTAACTCCATATTGAAGCTTACTTGTCCACTCTCGACAAAGGCATATAATAGAAAGTCGGAGAATTCCATCGTTTCTATTAAAAAGTTAGTAGCAATATCTTTTCGATAGATTCGCATAAAGATAATTGGTCTTTCTTCTTTTCTTTCGCCCTGCTCATCATAAGTCTCTAAAAGTCCGCCTCCACTAGCGCGGTATACACATTTGATTAAATTTAATTGTTCAGTTGGTAATCGGTACATTAATTGTTGAATATCCATATATTTGGATAGGGATTTTATATTTTGAAAATCAAAATAAGTTACCCCTTGATCACCTTCTAACTCACGATTAGGATATTTTATTTCATACCAATTGGTAATATTATTAACTAATTCTTGCAACTGTTCAGTATCGATAAAGGGATGATACCCATTTTTTACAACTTCTTTTAGCCAGGTTAATAATTCTTTATTTTTTAAAATGATGTATTTTTTCTTATCTTGTTGATAAAAGCGATTTACTTCTTTTATTGTCATCCTCTAACTTCCTTTCTTGTCCCTTTTTATTGCTAACTTGTTTTATTGTATCATATTTTTATCTATATTGGCATAAAAATATCTGGATCCCCTTCTCCAATCGTTGCTTTTTTATTAAAAGAAGGGTTAAAAAAGACTGACTTAAAAAAAATACTTTTAAAGGAATGATAAGGCTTAAGACAATACCATCACTATTGCATTTTTAATTTTTTGCTTTTAGAAAGGATATTGACTGAATGAATGGTTTCTGATGCTTTATAGGTGGTATGATTTAATAAGAGGTATTGCTTGCAGATGGCTTGATAAATTTTATTCTCTTCCTTGGCAATACTATACTCTATTTCTAAAAAACTTGGAATAATTCCTAAAGATAATCTTTCCCCACTAGAGCTTGGAACGGTTACAATAAAATTTCCTCCTGAGTTATTCAATTTGAATTCGTGACTATGTCCTTTATAAAGAACGGAATTATTGATAATGGCGTTTTCAATTTTTTGCCCAGGAATGGGATGTTTTAAATAAAACTGAAAGTCATGAATCGCAACCACACCCGCACCATATCCTAGAGGAACAATATCGTGTCTTCTTTCTTTTAAAACATAAGAAATATCAATCCCTGAATTTTTCCAAATACTAAAGTCGTGATTTCCTAAAATGAGAAAATTTAAAATGTTTTTATCGTAAGGAAAATCATGTAAAACGCTTTGAATGGTCTCTTCAATGTTTGAATATTTTTGACTTTTCCGTCTTTCCACACAAATCCCATCAAAAAAATCACCAAGATTAAAGATAAGATGGATCCCTTCTTTTGTGGCATGTTCCCTTATGAGATGGGCATTCTCCATACTGTCATAAATACTTCCATAATGGGCATCTGATGTTACAAGCATTCGGATCGAACTTAGACTAGGGCTAGTGTTAATGATAAAATCATCTTCCTTTTTTAATAAAGGCGAAGATAAATGATATTTAATTTCCCCGTTCAGATGGTAAGTCCGTTCAAAAAGATAACCACTATTCCTTAACATGGATAATTTTAAAAATAATTGTTTGGGATTTATCCCTGTTATTTCACAAATTTGATTTAGTGATCGATTTTGTTTCAACAATTGAACTAATTGTAGCATATTATCTTTCATTTTCAATTCCTTTCTTTTGATCATGGCTGTTATTATAAAATGATTTATCGGGAAAGTAAAGACTTTTGAAGTATTTTAAGCCTTTAAAAAGACCAACTTTTTTGATAAAAACCCCGTTTCTATTTTGTCCAAGAAACGGGGTTCATATCAATATGGTATCTTTTTTTATTTTACTTAGTAATATTTTTTAAAATAACGGTTTTGGTTCTAGACATTTCTCTTAATGTTGTCATAATTCCTTCGTTACCAATTCCAGAATATTTCCATCCACCAAATGGTTGCTCAAAACTTCTAAAGAAACTTGCACCATTGATAACAAAGCCGCCACATTCCATCATTTCACTTACTTTAATGGCTTTATTCATATCTTTGGTAATGATAGAACCAGATAATCCATAAATAGATTGGTTAGCAATCGCTACGGCTTCTTCAATGGTATCAAAACCAATGACAGAGATTACTGGGCCAAAAATTTCCATATCTTTAGCGACATCCATATCTTTGGTAACACCATCAATAATTGTTGGTTCATAGAAAGCACCATTTCTTCTGCCTCCATAAACTACTTTTGCTCCTTGTTCGATTGTTTTATTGACTTGATTTTCCACTTCGATTGCTGCCTCTTCGCTAATTAAGCAACCAATATCTGTATCCATTTCGCTTGGATAACCAACTTTCAAGGTCTTGATTTTTTCGATCATTTTATCAATATATTGTTGCTTTACAGAGTTTTGAATAAGGAATCTTTTACTTGCACAGCAAACTTGACCTGTATTGTAAAGCCTTCCCCAAACGGTCTCTTCTACGGCTAAATCAATATCTCCATCTTCGCATAAAATGAAAGCATCATTGCCTCCTAGTTCTAATGATGAGTGTGCTAAATGAGCGGCACATCTTTCAGCAGCATCAATACCTGCTGCAGTTGATCCAGTTAAACTTACAATAGAAACTTTTTTATTTGAAGTTAGTGCTTCGCCTACTACTTTTCCTGAACCATGTACAACAGAAATTACTCCGGCAGGAACTCCTGCTTCTACTAATAATTCCACATATTTTGTTAGTGTTAAAGGGTTAACACTTGCTGGTTTTAAAATTGCTGCATTTCCCATTAATAATGCAGGTGGAATCTTATTAATAAAGATGTCACTTGGAAAATTAAATGGAATAATTGCAACCATTACTCCTAATGGCTGTTGAATTGTATATTGTATAGTATTTTCTTGTCCCTTTTCTGTTCCTCTTGGGATCATGTTCCCGTAGTCGTGTTTGATTTTTTCCACATAAGCAGGTACACCAATAGAAATATTGGCAATTTCATTGTAAGCTTCTTTGATTGGTTTTCCTGTTTCATCAGATAATGTTTTTGCTAAAACATCTTTATCTCTTTCTACCAAACGAACAAATTTCGTTAAAATATCACATCTTTCATGAATAGATAACTTTGCCCATTCTTTTTGTGCATCGTATGCATAATCTACTGCTTCATTTACTTCTTCAGCGGATAGACTTGGTACAGTATCAATTAATTCGTTTGTTGCTGGATTTTTAACTTCGATGACACTACCATCTTTGGCATCGCGCCATTCTTTTCCAATTAAACTTTTCATTTTTCCTCCTTCTGTTTTTAATACCCTCTTGGTATTATAATTTAAGTATACCGTTATCTTTTCATTTTTTCAAGAGGATTCCTTAAATTTAAAAAAAAAGCAGAATAAAATTAAAATAAGATGTTTATTTTACAAAAGAAGACGCGAAATACTTTCATTCCAATATTCTTTTTCAATTTGAAGTGCAAAAAATCATACCTAAATTTTAGATACGATTTTTTTAACTTTATTTTAAAATTCATCCAGATTTTTCTTCTACTTTATTTGAACATTAAAACTTGTGAATTTTTCTTTTTCTTATCTTAAGGGAAGAATTTGGATGATTTTTTTGGTTCATATAGAAATAACTACTAGCACCAACTGCTACGACAAACAAGCAAATTCCTACTACTTTATAAACTTTATCCATTCCTGTTTTAACTTCATCAATTTTTTTATCGTGCATCACCAATTTGTTATCGGCTAAACTTTTTCCATCTTTATCGGTTAATTTCCCATCGGTTCCCATGGTGAAAAGGATTGATTCTGCTGTTGCATACCCTTTAGGGGCTATTTTTTCTACTAAGTAGTAGGTTCCAGCAGGAAGACCTGATATTGCTTTTGGTTGATCGGTTGAAGTCCACGTGGCTTCTTTTCCGTCACTTAAAATTACTGGAATACATTCATTATCATATTGATCTTTCAATAAGCCAACTTTTCCCTCTTCATCTTCATAAGTATTGCAGATGCTAATCGTTGCGCCAGGAAGTTCTTTACTGGTTGCAATATCTGTTTTGCTGATTTTTAAGGTGTTTAATTTATTTTTAATCACAATTAAGTTGTCTTTTACCGTTTGATTACCGCTTTTAACTTCTCCTGCTTCATTGATAGAAAAAGGAGTTGCTGTCGTTGTAATAATATAACCACTTGGTGGTGTTTCTTCAATAATATAATATTCGCCTTTTTTTAATCCGACAAACTCGACCGGACTGGTTCCAGAAATCCATGACATTTCTTTGTCACTGACTGTTTTTGCTGGATCACATTTTTCCTTTTTGCTTTGATAGTCTGCTGAAGTACAAATTTTTAAAGAAGCTCCTTCTACTTCGTCATCTCCGGTAGCTGCTCTTTTGCTTATTTTTATACTATTTTTTACATTAACTTTGCTTACCATTAAATTTCCACTTGATTTGGATACTTTGATATATTTATCTTTTTCACTACAGAAAGTTTCGTCATCGACTTTCTTCTTTGTTGTATTGTTATAACAAATTTTTTCGTATGTTACTTTTGGCTTTTCTGGCTCTGATGGTGGTGTTACGTCACCGTTCGTTCCTGATTGATCAGGATCATCAGTAATTTGCTTTTGATTGGCCGTGGTATTTCCTGTGTTGCCTCCTTCTGAACCTCCGGTTGTCTCTCCACCGGTGTCCGGTTTAGTAAAGTCGCAATTTTCTTTATCGGATAAATCAATTGGATCTCCACCAGTAGATGCTAAACATTTGTACTCATAGGAAGCAAAGTTACACCGTTCCATATCGGCTTCACTCACACCACTTCCCGATTCATAGTAACATTTACTACTATTTTTATTAATATCCTCATTGGGATTATAAGTGTAAATTGTTTTTTGTTTATTTTTGCTATCTAACACATATCCATCTGGAGCGGAAGTTTCTACTAGATAATAATTATGTTTGAAAAAATCATCATCGGTAGAAGCTAGAGTTGGACTGGTATAACTTACCCTAGATGCCCCATTTTGATTGGAAGCAAGCAAAGTTCCTCCCGCATTTGGATCTCCTTTATAGATTTGTAAAGTTGATCCACTAAGTAAATTTCCTTGTTCATCTACTTTATAACCATTAATGCTATGATTCTGTAAATTTGGAATCGTTAACTGAGCATACTGACTTGTGCTTCTTGGTACAGAAAATTCATCTTTTGTTACTAGTTTTTGTGCGCCATTTTTGCTTGGTGTATAATAATACTTAATAATCGTTGGATATTTACTAGAATTCGTTCCTGTTATTCCTAGGGTGATATTATCACTTGCATCGACACCCGTTGCTTTAAGATAGAAAGGATAATCCGCTTTTCTACCACTAAAGTTAATTGATGCTTGGCAGTTTGTTCCGTTAGCTGCACTACAGAATTCCACGGTTCCTTTGGTGGAACTAGCAGTAATTGTATAAGATACTTTATCCGTGTCTTTGCCTACATATTCCTTTAGTCCGGTTATGGTAATTAAATCTGAAATATAAGTTGTGCCAGAAATGTAGTTTAAAACACTATCTGTTAGTTTGATTGTTGGGGCATCAATAGAAGTACTTAAATTGACACTACTATAGTCTTTGATGGCTTGATCGTAAATCTTTTTGATGGTATTGTTGGTACTATAAAAGTTTCTTGAATGAGAATCTTTCAATGCTTTACTAAAATAGGTGTTTAACGTTGCGGCGGTCATGTGATACCGCTTTAGTGCATCAGAATAATCTTTGGCAATATTTTCAACGATAATTCCTCCGATAATGGCATTTTTACTTTTGGTATTCCAACTAGAATCTTTGGCGTACTTAGAATGATTATCCCCCATTCCAATATGCCAATTCACGCAATAGGCATAATTGTTGCCAATTTTTTTGACGTGATCTGTTCCGTAACCGCTTTTTTCTGTGGAACTATAAGCTCCTGTTGTTCGATTAAAGTAATAACGACTGCTTGATGTTACTGTTACTGCATTGACATTGGTGCTAGAAAAAAGAAAACATAAAACGGTTAGGATTAATATCTTTTTTTTCATTATTCATCCTTCTTTCTCTACTCTCTTATTTTATTAAAAGTATATCATCTCCTCATTGAAAATGCAATTCTTTTTTGACTTTTTCTTTACAAATATTTTTAGCATAAAGAGTAAGAAAAAGAATAAAATTTGTTAATTTAGTGTAAAGTAAAAATAGGAATATTTTCTTTTCCTTCGATTAATGATATAATTAGTGTAATGTTTTTGATGTAGGTTGTGATAAAATGAAAAAAATTCGTTGTCGTCAAAAAAAACAATCTCAAAATGTTTTTTTTATTGCGATCAGTATTTTAGTGATTTCTCTTTCTACTACTTTTTCATTCTGCTTTTTTATGACACCAAAATTAGTAGTAGAAAAGAACAATTTGGTTTTTTCTTATGATGAGGCGGTTACTTTACCGGAATACCATGCTTATTCGATGAATCGGGATATTAGTTCTTCCGTGAAAGTGACTAATCCGGTTCAGGAACATAAGGTCGGAAAATATTTTGTTACTTATCAAGTAAAACAATCCTTTTTCCAAGCAAAAAAAATGGTTTTAGTGCAAATTGTTGACCGAAAAAAGCCTGTGATTACTTTAGAGGGAGACCAAAAATTATATTTATGTCCTGGTACCCAATATGAAGAAATTGGTTTTCGAGCGAAAGATGATTATGATGGGGATATTACTTCAAAGGTACTGATGAAGATGGATGAAAATAAAATTTATTATAAAGTTGCGGATTCTTCCCATAATGTTGGTTTGGCGGAAAGAGATATTTATTATGAGGATCGAGAAAAACCGGTGCTTACTTTAAAGGGAAAAGAAAAAATTTATCTGCCTTTGAATAGTACTTATCATGAAGAGGGCTATACGGTAGAAGATAATTGTGATAAGGAAGTGAAAGTGACCGTTGCGGGAGAAGTAAATACGAAAAAGGTCGGCAGTTACTCCCTTACTTATACCGCAACCGACTCTAGTCATAATCAAACGACGGTGGTTAGAGAGGTTGAAGTAATTTCCACTTCTTCAAATGATAAAGGGACGATTTATTTAACTTTTGATGATGGGCCTAGCAATAGTGTTACGCCGAAAATTTTGGATATTTTAAAAGAAAAAAATGTTCCGGCGACTTTCTTTGTGATTCGGCATGATGATAATCTTAATTATTTGATTAAAAGAGAATATCAAGAGGGACATACCGTAGCACTCCACAGTTATACGCATACTTACAGTCTTGTTTATCAATCAACGGAAAGTTATTTTAATGATTTAAATCAAATTCGAGAGAAAGTTTATCAAATCACAGGAGAATATTCTAATATTATTCGTTTTCCGGGAGGAAGTAGTAATACGATTAGTAAAAGATTTAATTCCGGTATTATGACGCGTTTGGTAGATGAGGTTCGACAACGGGGTTTTCATTATTTTGATTGGAATGTCGATTGTGAAGATGGCGCGGGAGTGCGAGATGCAAATAAAATTTACGATAATGTCGTCTCTGGGCTTTCTCCTAATCGAGAGAATGTTGTCTTGATGCATGACTTTGAAAATAATTATGGGACTTTAAATGCCTTGGCGCAAATTATTGATTATGGACTTAGTCATGGCTACCAATTTCAAAAAATTACGATGGATACAAAAGAAGTTCATCATAAACCAAATAATTAATCATTTCGTTCTTTTTTAGAAAATACTTCATAAGATTTATTGTAAGGTTAAAGAAAGGACTGAATTATTATTATGGAAACTTTAAAAGTAAGTACGAAATCAAACCCTAATTCTGTTGCTGGTGCACTCGCTAATGTTTTTCGGGAACAAGGATGTGTAGAAATTCAAGCTATTGGAGCGGGAGCTTTGAATCAAGCGATTAAGGCGATTGCCATTGCAAGAGGATTTGTAGCACCTTCTGGAAAAAATTTGGTTTGTATTCCTGCTTTCACGGATATTCAAATTGATGGTGAAGAGAGAACGGCGATTAAATTAATTGTTGAATCTAATTAAAAGCGATAAACTAATTTTTTTGTTTATCGCTTTTTTATTCTTCTTTATTGGCTAGACTAATTCGCATTATATCATTAGGGTATACTTCTTTATCTAAATAAAATTTGATTATCTCTTCTGGATGTCTAGCGACTTCTAATTCTTCCATTTTTTCATTATAAATCTTTTCGATAGTAAAGGAGAATGCTTTAATATTGGGACCAAACATTTCTACCTGATCGCCTTTTTTAAAGTAGTTTCTTTGGGTTAAGGTAACGAAAGAAGTTTCTTTATCATAATCTAGAACGATGCCTAAAAAGTCTTGATTAGATACTTCTTGTCTTCCTAGATAGTACTGTGCTTCTACACCTGGAAAAGTATTAAAGAATTGGTCGGTACTTTCACGATTGGCTACTCTACTTAAGACTTTTTGATAATACTTTTGTAAAGATTCATCATAAGTATTTTCGTAAATATGATCGATTGCCTCGCGGTAGGTACTAATTACGGTTGCAATATAATAGTTGCTTCGCATTCTTCCTTCTACTTTTAAAGAAGTGATGCCAATATCAATCATTTCTTTTAGGGAATTGATTAGGGATAAATCTTTAGAAGACATGGTAAATTCTGTACCACTCTTTATTTTTTGATTGTCTTTTTCTAAATCAAAACACCACCGACAAATTTGGGCACATCCTCCCCGATTGGCATCTCTTTTGGTAAAATAATTGGATAAGACACATCTTCCTGAGTAAGAGGAACACATTGCGCCATGAAGAAAGCACTCAATCTCAATTCCTGTTTTTTGAATAATCTCCTGAATATCTTCTTTTGGACATTCTCTGGCTAAGACGACTCTTTCTATGCCTTGATCTTTTAAGAACTTTACACTTTCGATATTGGCGGTTGACATTTGGGTAGAGATATGAATGGGAAGGTTGATTTTTTTGGTTTTAACGAGGTCTACCACTGCCATATCAGAGACAATAATAGCGTCTACTTTATATTTTTCTAATTCTTTTAAATAAGCAAGTAAGCCTTCATAATCTTCATTATGGAAAGTGATATTTACGGTTACATAGAGTTTTTTTCCTAATGAATGGGCAAGGTAAGATGCTTCTTTAATTTCTTCATTAGAAAAGTTTTTGGCATTTGCCCGCATACTATAATTTTTTCCCCCAATATAAACTGCGTCTGCTCCATAGAGATAGGCAAATTTTAATTTTTCGATGTCTCCAGCGGGCGCTAATAATTCTACTTTTTTCATTGATTTTTATCTCCTACTCTATAGATGGTTTTTTCGTTTAGGAATCCTACATAATGGTTGTTCGTATCTGTTTTTTCTTTTAAATAGGTATCTAAAGTACTTAGAAAGATTTGATTTTCGATTAAGGTTGCGTTTAGGATTAAGTATTCTACATTTATATTGTTTACCTCGTTGATTAAGTTAATTGGTTCTTTGGTATAAATGGTTGTTCCATATTCTTCTTCTACTATTGGATATTTATCTTCTTTATTTTTAATATAGTAGTGGCCTTGTTCTTTGGTTTCCTTAATATAATTTAAGTAATTGGTAATTAAATATCTTCTAGAATAAAATATTGGGATATAGCCATAACTAATTAACATAAGTGGCATAGAGGGAGAAATTTCATTGATTTCTTCTTTCGTAATATCATTAGAGATTACGGCATACTTTACTCCATTCTTCTTCCAGAAGTGGTTAGAATAAATACTGGTATTTAAGTGTTCTTGATAGATGACTAAATCTTTTTTAATTCCTAGACGTTTGGCAATATTTAAAACGGCTAAATCATAAAAGAAAATTTTACTAATGTTCATTTTATTTAAAGCAACTAGGGTATTTTCTAATTCTTTTAAATCAGAGTTATGCATAATTTTATTGATGGATACACAGATTTCTTTTGAAGTCATATTTAAAATGGTTTTGATATCCTCAACTGAGAAAGTAATATCCCGATTTACAGATAAATTGGTTATGGGTAAAATGACTCCGGTTACTTCTTTTTCTAAAACACTGCCTAATAAATCTAGACTATTTGGAATGACTAAGATTTTTTTCATCATCCACCTCCTTATTTTTTTCTTGAAATGCTAATTTTATCTCCTACAGAAACATATTGGGTGATAAAATCTTCGTTGTTATCTAAAAATGCAATAAACTTCTTTATTCTTTTCACTAAACCTTTTTGATTTTTGGTAATGGCTAATGCTTCATTTTCAACTAAACCATGGAAAGAGAGATTATCGGTTATTACAAAGCCTTTTTCATTTAAATTTTTGGTGTAACGATTAAAAAAGTCTGTGCTGTGTCCTTTCGAAGCATCAATAAAGATTAAATCATATTCTCCGTTTACGGTTGTTTCCATTGCATCCCCATAAATTAGAGTAATTTGGTTTTCAAGATGCATTTTTTTGATATTTTCTAAAGCAATCTGATATCTTTCTTCATCTCTTTCGATAGAAGTGATGTGAATATCTTCTCCCATAAGGGCCATTTTGATTGCGGAATAGCCGATGGCAGTGCCGATTTCTAGGATGTTTTTGATTTGGTGTTCTTCGATAAAATGACATAAGTACTCTATTCCATCAGTCTGCATAATGGGAATGCGATTTTCTTTGGCGTACTCTTCTATTTTTTCTAGCATATTCTCCTCCTTATATTCTTGGGGTTAGGATTTCATAGCCATCATTAGTTACTAAAATGGTATGTTCATAATGGGCAGATGGACTTCCGTCTTCGGTTACGATGGTCCAATCATCCTCTAATATTCCTACCGCAGCACTTCCTAAGTTTAGCATGGGTTCAATACAAATGACCATTCCTGGTTTTAATTTTGGTCCAGTTCCTGCTTTACCGTAGTTAGGAACATCTGGATCTTCATGCATTTTGGTTCCAATTCCATGACCTACTAATTCTTTTACAACACCTAGGTTGTGTTTTTTTGCATAGACTTCTACAGCATGAGAAATATCGCCAATTCGATTTCCTGGTTTTACTTCTTTTATTCCTTCGTATAGGGCTTTTTCTGTATGTTCCATTAGGTATTTTTTTTCTTCACTAATACTTCCTACAGCGTAAGTCCAAGCCGCATCTCCTTGATAACCGTGATAGCCTATTACCATGTCAATTGTTACAATATCGCCATTTCTTAATTTTCTTTTTCCGGGAATACCATGCACAACTTCATCATTGACGCTTACGCATAAAGTTGCGGGAAATCCTTCATATCCTTTGCAAGTAGGAATGCCATCATGTTCTCTGATAAATTTTTCCGCTAATTGATCTAATTCTTTGGTGGTGATTCCCTCTTTAATAAATTTTTTTAAATACTGGTGCGTCAGACTGACTAAATAACCGGCATGGCGCATTAATTCAATTTCTTCTTCACTTTTAATTGTAATCACTCTAATTCCTTCTTTCTTTAGTATTATAACATAAGTATTATGTTATTAAAATACTTAAATTTCTTGTTTCCTATTTCATTTTCTTTTTCTAGGTTAAGTCTTTAAAAGTATTATTCACACAAAAAAAAGAAAGAAATTTAATTGGTTTCTTTCTTGTTAGTTTTTAGTAGGAGTTCTTTTCTCGATAAATTTAATTTTCCTTTTTTATCATAACCGGTTGCGATTGCTAAGACTTCGTCTCCTACTTTTAAGACATCACTGACTTTGGCTACTCGCTTGGTATCTAGTTGGGAAACATGGATGAGTCCTTCACATCCTGGCCATAATTCAACGAAAGCACCAAAATCTTGGATAGATACAACCTTGCATGAATAAGTTTTGCCGATTTCTACTTCTTTGACCACATCTTGAATCATCGCAATCGTTTTATCGATAATCTTTTTATCACTATGATAAACGATGACTCTACCATCATCTTCTAAATCTACTTTGACTGCATCTTTATCTTGAACGGTTTTAACGTTGGAAGCTTCTAGAATTATCTTGGTAATCATTTCTCCCCCACGTCCAATTACATCTTTAATCTTTTCTGGATTAATTTGAATGGTTTCTATTTTTGGGGCATATTTAGATAATTCTTTTCTTGGTTCTGGAATAACACTTTCCATTAAATCTAAAATTTGCATTCTGGCTTTTTTGGCTTGCGATAGGGCTTCACTTAAAATTTCACGGCTGATGCCTTTGATTTTAATATCCATTTGCATTGCACAAATTCCCTTTCGTGTTCCTGCTACTTTAAAGTCCATATCGCCCATATGATCTTCTAGTCCTTGAATATCGGTTAGAATGGTATATTTATCATCCTTGGTAATCAATCCCATCGCAATTCCTGCGACTGGGGATTTGATTGGAACACCTGCTGCCATTAAAGATAGGCATCCTGCACAAATGGATGCTTGGGAAGAAGAACCATTACTTTCTAGGACTTCACTAACTACCCGAATGGTATAAGGGAATTCTTCTTCACTTGGGATAACTTGCGATAGGGCTCTTTCTCCTAGGGCACCGTGTCCAATTTCCCTTCTTCCTGGTGCTCCATATCTTCCTGTTTCTCCAACAGAAAAGGCTGGGAAGTTATAGTGATGCATAAAACGTTTTTCGTCTTCTATTCCTAATCCATCTAGAATTTGATGTTCTCCTAGGGCACCTAATGTTGTTGTGGATAAAACTTGAGTTTGGCCTCTTGTAAATAATCCTGATCCATGCGTCCTTGGTAGGATATCAATCCGAGCAGATAATGGTCTTATTTCATCCATTTTTCTTCCATCCGGACGAATATGCTCTTCTGTAATTAATCTTCTTACTTCTTCTGCTTCAATGTTATCTACTATTTTTTTTACATCAGCAGCAATTTTGTCTACATTTTCTTCTTGATATTTTTCTTTAAAATACTCTACTGTTTCTTCTTTTAATCTATCAATAGCGGCATATTTTTCTAGTTTATCTTTAATTTGGATTGCCGTACACATTTTTTCTTTTGCGTATGCTTCGACTTCTTGAACTAATTCTTTATCTAGCTCGGCTAAGATGACTTCTATTTTTTCTTTTCCAACACTTGCTACAATTTCTTCTTGGAAAGCGACTAATTTTTTGATGGCCTCATGCCCTGCCATTATGGCTTCTACCATTAATTCTTCAGATACTTCATGAGAACCTGACTCTACCATATTAATTGCGTCCTTTGTTCCTGCTACGGATAAGTTAATATCACTTTTTTCTAATTCTTCAACACTTGGGTTAATGATAAATTCCCCGTCGATATGACCTACTACAACACCCGCAACAGGACCATCGAATGGAATATTACTGATTGATAAGCAAAGAGAAGAACCAAAAAGAGCAGTCATTTCTGGGGTACAATCTTGGTCTACCGATAAAACGATATTAATGACTTGAACTTCATTTCTAAATCCTTCCTTAAATAATGGTCGAATTGGTCGATCAATTAATCTTGCTGCTAAAATAGCTTGTTCGGTTGGTCTTCCT
>CAKPAK010000028.1 GCA_934132915.1 uncultured Bacilli bacterium | reverse complement strand
TCACGTATAATCAATCTTATAGAAATATTAATTAATTTTTTATTGATTGATCCCTTTCTATTTACATTTTTGAATTATTATACAACTAGTTGTATAATAATTTTCGCACTGTGGATTTGTATCTATTTTTTTACAGCCATTCATGGACTGGTTGATGGTGACTCAAACCACAGATTTTTAATTTAATTGTTAATTAGTTAGTTAACACGTTAGTTTTTTACTAATCGATGTTTTATTAGA
This sequence comes from uncultured Bacilli bacterium, assembly GCA_934132915.1. Next base: position 18,193 of record CAKPAK010000028.1, on the reverse strand, counting down.
TTACGTGATTACATAATTAGAAACCTTGTGGCAAACATTCAGTGCAAAAAACTAATTAAGGAGGTGCTTACAATGATATATTATGTTGGCATTGATATATCAAAGTACAAACACGATTTCTGTATTATCTCAAATACAGGCGAAGTAATTGTTGAAAATTTATCTTTTGAAAATAACAAAAAAGGATTTCAATCTTTATTGGAACTATTGAAACCCTATAATAAATCTGACGTCCGTATTGCCTTTGAAGCAACGGGACACTATTCTAAGAATTTGGAACTTTTCTTAATTGATCAAGGTTATTCATTTATGAAAATGAATCCTCTTTTCATTCATCAGTTTTTAAAAGCTCGCAGCTTACGCAGAACTAAGACAGATAAGGCAGATAGTTTAGCTATTGCTAATTATCTTATGTCAGTTCCTTACCAACCAAATTCGGATTTATTATACAACATTTTTACATTAAAGTCACTATGTAGAAGTAGAGAACAATTAATTAAAGAAAGAAGTAAATATCAAGTATTATTAACAAATGAATTAGACCTTACATTTCCTGAATTAAAGCCGTTTTTTGGCAATAAAATTTCAGCAACCTTATTATTTATTCTAGAAAAATATACTAATACTGAACACATATCCTTAATGAGGGATTATGATTCTTTAAAAAGTATTTCTCGTGGCAAATTCAGTTATGCTAAATTTGCCAAACTTAAAGAACTTGCTAAAATTTCAGTTGGTCATCATGATGAAAATATTGATCTACTTATTTCTACTTATGTTTCTATTATTAAAACTTTTAATGATAAAATTGATCCAATAGAAAAACAAATTTCAACAATTATCAAAGAACTAAATCCTAGAATGTTAACCATTCCTGGACTTGGTGAAATATCTGCTGCAACAATATTAGCTGAATATGGAGACATTAGTAATTTTTCTTCTCCAAATAAGATGTTAGCTTTTGCTGGACTTGAGCCTAGTATAATTCAATCTGGTACCATTGAAAGCAATGGTAAGATGGTTAAACACGGTTCTGGCCATCTTAGATATTCAATTATGAATACTGCAATGATTATTCTAAGATATTCACCAACGTTTTATGATTATTACCTAAAGAAACGTTCTGAAGGCAAATGTCATAGAGTTGCTTTATCTCACGTTTGCAAAAAATTATTAAGAGTTATTTACACACTTGAGAAAAACAACATTGATTTTAATCCGTCTTTATTAAAATAATCATTTTATTTAAATTACTTTATTGTACCTTCAAAAATTTTAAAAATTTATGTTTTTGAAGGATTTTGGCATGGGATAATTTCCACTTTATAACAAACTACTAAAAATTCCAATTTTACTATTGACTTTTAATAGTTAGTCACCATCCTCACTATTTTCTTCTTCAAATTCATCATCAAGAAGAATTTCATGTTTTGGTTTTAATTCATCCACGAGCATCATTCTAACGTCATCAATCGATAAATTATAGTTCAATACGCCTCCTATAGCAATGGAAATTTTTCCTGTTTCCTCACTAACTACAATGGCAATGGCATCAGATTCTTCACTAATTCCTAAAGCAGCACGATGTCTCGTTCCTAAACGCTTATTGATTTTGGTATTTAGACTGATAGGAAATACAGCTCCAGCACTGGTAATTCGATTTCCTTGAATAATTACTCCCCCATCATGAAGAGGATTTCTTGGAAAAAAGATCGAAATTAATAATTCTGAAGAAATATCTGCATAAATTCCTTTACTTCTTTCAATATAATCTCTTAAGCTAATATCTCTTTCAATTACGATTAAAGCACCAATTCTTGATTTTCTTAGATATTCAATCGCATTCATAATTTCATAAACCATTTTTTCTCGTTCATCCATAGTAAGTACTCTATGTCTTGTTAAAATTTGTTGTCTTCCTAAATGTTCTAGGATATTTCTAATTTCTGGTTGAAAAATAATAATTAAAGCAAGGGGCCCCCACATAATTACATATTCTAATAACAATCCTACAGTAGTTAAATTTAGGTAATCACTTAGTAATTTTACCAATACAATAATAATTACTCCTTTAAATATTAATATCATTTTGACATTATCTTTTAGACTTTTTAATACAGAATAAATTAAAATCCAAACTAAAGATATATCAATTATTTTTTGCAATATAGTGATGATACTGCTTAGCGTCATTTTATTCCCTTCTTTCTACTATGGATTTATTATAACATATTCTTTTTAAAATTAGTATCCTTTTTCCGCATAATTTATTTTTATATTTCGTCAAAAAGAGAAAATTTTTGAAGAGAAAATACTTCATTCGGCCTTTACTTTCCTATTTATATTCCACTAATATTCGTTAAAATGGATGAACTTAAAAGAAAGTACCAAAAGAATTTCGATTCTTTTTATTTGCTATTTGGATAAAATTATTTTTCTTTTCAGGATAAAAATTGAAAAAAAGGATAAACAAAATCCAAAAAAGCTATTGTCAAAGAAAAAAAACTATGATATGATTATATTGCTTTTGGCGAGATAGCTCAGTTGGCTAGAGCGATCGGTTCATACCCGATAGGTCGAGGGTTCGACCCCCCCTCTCGCTACCATAAGATTTTTGCTTGAACTTGTTTGTTCAGTGTTTGATAAGATAAGGAACCGAACTCGAAAGTGAGTTGGTTTTTTTTGTTGTCATTTTTAAGTTAACTCAATCTGAATTCCTAAAACACCATTTTTTTCTTGCTGTTCTTTTGGATAAAATTGTTCAAGTTCCGCAATTAATTCCTCTTTTTTCATAGATCTATCGGATAAAATAGAGATAGCAAAGTCTTTAAACAACTCTTCAAAAGAAGGATACTGATACAAGTTTATTACTCTAGTGCTGAATGAATCCTTCAAATCAGGTTCTTTTAAAAATTTAATTGTGTCGCCTATTTTAATTTTTTGTCTTTTTTCATCAAAAAGTCTAATTTCAATTCTTTTGGTACCGTTAAGAATAAAATGATAATACTTGGGTTGTAATTTCATTTTGTGTTCCATATTCACGACTTCCTTTCATTCTGAGTTCTTATAAACATTTATCATTAAAACATAGATGTTTAATGTTGATGAGGATTTTTTCCGCTTTTTTATGCGATGTGAATTTATTATAACGCAAATTGACAAATATAGCAAAATTTAGTATGATAAAGACCATTTAAAGGAGATAATTTGAAATGGATGATATTAAAATTGAAAGTTTAAAAAATTATATAGGACATATTACAGAAGAAGAATTGATGCAATTCGCGACTAAAATTTATATGATAACCAATTTTATTGTTGAAGATTATCCCCAATATAAAGAATGGTATTTTACTAAGCAATTGCCTGAAACAATATATGGAAATCGTCGAAATATATTATTTGTTAGAAACCCAAAAGATGAACAGGAAATTATTGCAATGGCTTGTTTAAAAAAGGAAGCAGAAGAACAGAAACTATGTACATTGTATGTTTCTCGTCAATATCGCTCACTTGGGATAGGAACAGCAATGGTAGAAGAAGCCATGCAATGGTTAGGAACTACCCAGCCGTTTATCACTTTCGTTGATTATAAATTAGAAATGTTTAGGCCAATGATTTACAAATATGATTGGAAATTAACAGACGTCGTTTTAGGATGCCCGAACAGGGGACAAGAATTATGTTTTAATGGCGTGATGGCAAAGAATAATGAGGAGAACTTAGAACAAAAATTACAGAAAAGATTGGTGAAAATACTTAAAAATAGAATGATTCAAAGGCAAGATAAAAATGAGAATAGATGAATAAGGATCTACTCTCATTTTTTTATTTTTTGTTGTTAATGGTTTGGGATAAAACCTGTTTTTTTGCAAGTACCCAATCGTAAGAATCATTAATAATATTAGAGCCACAATAAGGGCATTTACTAGAATTAACATTCTCAAGTGGGGCATTACAATTAGGACACTTATTTGGTTTATCGCTAATTCCTTTATTAAAGGTCATCGCATATTCATAGATTACTTTTTGTTTATCATTTCCTCGCAAGGTTTTTCCTTCTTTTGAAACAACATAATCATAGCACTCTACTTTCATTTTAAGGGTTAGAGCAATTACTTTTTCTTGGGTTTCCATACCAATCATATTGGCATTTAATAATTTAAAATCTTTCATGATGTTTTGTTGATTTTTTACCTTTAATGTTGAAAGTTGTGCTGAATAAGTATTGTACAGTTCATCGGTTACACATCTTTTTAAGGTTTCATTGTCAAAGTTCATCCAGGCAACTTGAATATTTTTATATAATTCATAAGCCTTTTCTTTGAACTGTTCTTCATCGAAATCTGGTAAAAATTCTTTTAGTTTATCTTTGTTGTAAGGATTTAATTTTCCTAAGGTTGTACTTGCTACCATCGTTCTAGAACTTGTTTTCGTGGTAATGATAAATACCAAAGCGATAACAGCAATGGCTATGGCAATGGCTAGTGGGTCTAAGGAATCCCCTGAATAACTGCCTCCTGAACTACTCCAATCGGAACTGCTCCAATCGGAACTGCTCCAATCAGAGCTTGAGCTTCCCCAGTCAGAAGAACCTCCGTCATAGCCACCATCCCAACCGGAATCCGCAAATAATGTCCGAATTGGAAAAAGAAGGCATAAAAAGATAAGAATGATAAAGATTATTTTTTCCCTTTTTTTCATTTTTCTACTCCGTTTTCATGGAAGATACTATCCAATTTTTATCTTCTTGATTATAAGTTGTACCACAGTATGGGCAAAGTCCCGTTTTGTTTACATCAATTGAAGCGCCACAACCTGGGCATTTGTTTACTGTTCCCACTTTTTGGAAATCAATTTTTTTTATCAAGGTTAAATCGTTATTTTTACTTACTCTGGATTCTTGATTTCCTCTTATGTAATTGCCATTTTCATCCATTATATAATCTAGGTATCTTGACAAAATTCTTACTTGAATTATCATTTGATTGTCTTTTACTTGATAACTTAAAATATCAGTACTGGCAACATTTAATTCGTCATACATTTGAATTAAACCTTGACTTTTTAAGTCTATCACTTTATTTTCTAGCATCTGGTAGAGGCTATCGGTCACAAAATGTTTGATATTTTCAATTTCTTTTGTCATTAATGCGGTATAAATTTGAATGAAAACATTATTGACATAAGTAATAAACTTACTCTCCGAGAAGTCTGCATCATATTTTAAAATTTCGTTCATTCTGCTTTTGCTCCACAATTGCTACAGAATTTTCCGGTTAATTTGGCACCACAATTGCTACAAAATTTTGGGTGTTCGGAAGAAGTTTCTTCACCGTTAGTAGAATTAGCAGAAGTAGTGTTATTTTGATTTAAATTTTGATTTACGGCTCCCATCATGGTTGCTCCTGTTTGATTGGCCATTGCCATTCCCATAAAACCAGCCATGGATCCGGCACTATTAGATGCGGCTTTAGTCATCGCCTCAGCAGAAGCACTAGCCATTAGGCCTGATTGCATAGAAGCATCAGAGAAGATTTTGGCATCATCAATGCGGGATACTCGCTTCATTGATTCATCGGTTAAGTTGATGTCTCCCATGGCAACGTCAGTGATGATTAAGCCATATTTTTCTTTCCATGAATCGTTTAGACAAGTATTCATTTCTTCCGAAATATCGCTACCATATAAGCCCATATCTCCAAAAGATACTTTTTTATTTCTCATGACGTTAGAAATTGCATAAGTTACTTTTTCGACAAATTTCGTCTTTAGTTGATCGCCAACCACTTCTTCGTAAGTAATGGTATCCTTAGCATTTGCGCCGATTACTGAGGCAACTAATTTAACGGGATCTTCTACTTTAAAAGCATATTCTCCAAAGAATGTTACTTCTAAAATGCCATATTTTTCATCCGTGATTTTTTTCGGTTGTGGACTACCAAATTTATTTCCTGTAATGACTTTGGTATTGACATAATACACTCTTTGATCGTGTGCGGGTTGCCCACCGTAGGTAATTCGCCTGCCGATTGTTTTGATGGTTTCGCCTATTCCTTTAAAGAAACCGCCTTCAAAAACAGTTGGTTCAGTACTCTTATCATAAGTAAAAGTTCCTGGTTCAGCAGAAAATTCTGTAATTTCTCCATTATCGACAATCATCATTGCCATCCCTGAGGGAACCACGATTTGGCTGCCTTTCGTGATGATTCCTTCACTGGGGTTTTTGTTTCCCTTTCCATGTTTAACCATTCCTTTTTGAATTAAAACATTATCTGCCGTTTCAGGACAGACAATAAATTCCTTGAATTGGTCTCCTAGTCCTTGTGAAATAGAACTAGTTGTTGCTTTAATTAAGCCCATATTTTCACCTTCCTTATCTTAATTATATAATATATTCTTTAAAATAACAACCGATCACTTCATTTTAGAAAAAAATACTGATCTTTTACTTCAGTATTTGTTCAGTATTTTTCTAAAGAAGCATTGGCTCGATTGATTAAAGGAGAATTATTTAAAAATGAGTAACATTATTGCACCAACGAGAGAAAGAATGGCTAACGATAATAGTAGAATTAAAATGTCGGAAAAGCCAGCTTTGGATAATGTTTTTGTTCTTCCGCCCATTGCCATCTCTTGTTGCATTTTTGCAATTTCGACCATTTTTTTTGCATATTGTGCTTCAAAGTATAATTGCATCATTTTGGCTTGATTATAGGTCATTGATGTAATTTTATCTGGTGGTAGATATGAGGCATTTTGGGTATTGGAAACGAATTCTTCGGGATGATAGGTTATGCCCATTTCATTGAAAGCACTTTCAAGTTTTTTTTGATTTTGCGCGACTTTTGAAGTTTTCATCGCAGGATCGGGTGTGACGTTTTTTTTCTGTTCAGGACGAGATACCATTTGTTCATTTAGCGAATTTTCTTTTAAATGATCTTGGGTTTGATGATTGAAATCGGAATCCTTTCTGCTATTGGGGTTGATACGATTTATGTCTGCGTGATTAGCTTGTTTGAAAGTATCAAAGGCCGTCGTGCTTTGTCTATTGGATAGGGCATTGGTTTTTGCCTTGTTGACGGTCATCACTTTATTATTTTTATTATGATTGTATGTTTTTTTGCCCACTAATTCTTTATGAAAAGAAGATAAATCTTTTATCTGGACTCTGCTATTATACATTTTTTGGGCATAATCTTGAACTTTCCTTGTTGCCTTAGAAATATTATTTTTATTTTCTTGGATATTGTTTTTTTCTTGGTTCATTTTTGTTTCAACAGTTTTTAACTGTTCTTCAATATTTCTTAATCCATCTTGGTTATTCCTTATTCTTCCATTCATTAAATTCATCTCATTTGAAAGACGTTTAATTTTTTCTAATCGTTTTTTCGAAATAAAGGCAATTCTACTCTCTTTCTTTAAGATGGCGTTTGTTAATTTCTTTTCTAGTTTTTCTTTTCTTTTTTCTAATTGTTTTATTATCACCTTGCTATTTTTTATCTTCAGTTTGATTTCTTTTTTATCATTTTTTAAGTTGCTTATTCTCTCTCTAGATTTATCGATGGCTTGATGATAATTCTCTATATTTTGGGTTTCTTTTTTGATATGATTTAAATTCTGCTGAATTTGATCCTTAGACTCTTGTTCTTTTTGATATAAATGATTAGAAATGAACTCTTTATCATCAATCCCTGATATGTTATAGAGTGTTTGAAGGGTATTTTGATTCATTAAATCTAATAATTTTTCTTTATTTTGAGCATTATGATAAAATGACTTTAAAAAAGATAGATTTTTATCATTGATTAAGAATCTTTTTTCTTTTTCATCTAGTTTATTAAACAATTCTTGTTTTTCTTGCATATTAGCGATGCTATTAAAAAATATCATTTTATTTGTTGCATTTTGATAGTTGGTTAATAATGTATTATTATTCTTTGTATTATTTTCTACAGTACTAGTACTGATGTTTTTACTATTATTTTCTATAATCGTACTGGTGCTAGCATCTTGAAGAGGCTGGTGTTCTTCGTTTTTGGTGGTAGCGGGGCCGAATATTTGGTTATATTTTTCTCCAAGCCATGATTTTAATAACTCATCTAAATCAGGATAGTTTTCCTTTAAGTCTCTTATTTTTTCCACTGCTAATAAATTGGCGACTTCTTTTTTTCCTTCATATGGAAACTCACTCATTGTTAGTATTTCATATATATCTTTGATTCCAAGGTGCTTGTTATTGTTAAGCAAAGAGTCTTTATCTTCTTTATTTACCTGATTCCAAATGTTTCTTTTTTCCATTAAAGTCGCTGATGCAAAAATTTCTTTTTTTTCATTTAATTCTTTTGTTGCGTAAAAGTATTGACTTGTTGCTAGAGCACCACTATCAATAAATGCTTTGGCACTACTATATATGGCATCTTTCACGCTGGACTCCATACTACTACCAAATAAACTGGTGATTTGTTCTGATAAATGATCATTCCACCATTTTGAACTATTATTCGAACGAATCATTTCTTCTTTGAACGCATTGATTAATACTTCGTTATTGATATTCACTTGCCATCACCTACTCTACACTATTGATATATTCTCTCACAATGTCAAAAACTTTATTTTTTTCATTTAAGTCACTGATGTCTACCAAATCATCTTCTCCAGTAGCATTTTTAATAATTTTCTTTGCATATATTGCATCCTCGTCATCGTTAACACTAACAGAATATAATAAATATTCTATATCATCTATTTCAATAATGTTAAGTATTTTTCCTTCCACTTGATTTCCAAACTCATCCCTTAATTTAATATTACTCTCCATATCCATTTACCTTTCTTTTATTGCCTCTACAATTTTATTTACTACAGTACTAACGAATGCTTGCTCTTCACTGTTGATGATTTTGATTAGTTGGCCATCAATATTTTTGGCACAATAGATGTTCACTTCATCTTGTCCATTCATACTATAAATACAGTATTTGTTTTCGCCATATTCAAAATTTACAATTATACTTGCTGTAATCGAAGAACCATCTTCTAGTTGAATTGTAAAATTTCTATTAAAATCTAAATCCATATAATTCTCCATTTTCTATTTATTATTACTTTTCTCATATTTCTACTCTCCTATTCATAGTTTGATTATAACAAAAGTTTGATTCTTTTTCAATTATAATGTGCTAAAAAATGATAAGCAATGGAATTTGTTTTTAGAAAAAAAATACTTATCTTGCATCGAGCTTAAAGTTAAGTATTTTAAGTGTCAATTTATTTTTTCTCAATATTTAAGTGATGATAAGCTAAGTCTGTTACCATTCTTCCACGGGAGGTTCTTTTTAGGAGGCCTATTTGTAAAAGATAAGGCTCATATACGTCTTCAATCGTAGAAGATTCTTCGCCGATGGATGAGGCTAAGGCATCGAGACCAACTGGTCCTCCGTTAAAGCGTTCAATGATAGAAATGAGTAAGTGGTAATCGGTATCATCTAGTCCTAGGCCATCTACTTTTAATCTTTTTAGCGCATCTTTGATAATTTCTAGTGTTATGGTGTTACTTCCTGCTACTAGAGCAAAATCTCTTACCCTTTTAAATAAGCGATTGGCAACACGAGGGGTTCCACGACTTCTTTTAGCAAGTTCTAAGGCCGCATCGTCTTCGATTTCCATCTTTAAAACACGTGATGTTCTTTTTACAATATTGTATAATTCTTCTTCGGTGTAATAGTTTAATTTAGCAATGATGCCGAAACGGTCTCTTAAGGGAGCGGATAAATCTCCGGCTCTGGTTGTTGCACCAACTAAGGTAAATGGTGGAAGGTTAATTCTGATATTTCTAGTTGATCCTTCGCTACCTACAACAATATCTAGACAAAAATCTTCCATTGCAGGATATAATATTTCTTCAATAAATCGAGGAATCCGGTGAATTTCATCAATAAATAAGACATCGTTTTCTTCTAATGTAGAAAGAATGGCGGCTAAATCTCCGCTTTTTTCAATGGAAGGGCCACTGGCGGTTTTGACATTACTTCCAAGTTCGTTTGCGATGATATAAGCGAGCGTTGTTTTCCCAAGACCGGGAGGGCCATATAATAAAACGTGGTCAAGTGGTTTTTTTCTGATAAGAGCACTTTTGATAAAAATATTCATATTTTCTTTGACATCCGTTTGTCCAATGTATTCTTTTAAGCTTTGGGGACGAATCGTCATCTCATCAGAATCTTCTTTTAATAAATCACTGGTAATAATTCTTTCATCCATTTTGTGTTCACATCCTTTTTGTTTTTTCTTTATCTTTTCGTTACTTCTCTATCTTAACATATGTAAAAAATACTGACAAGTCATTTTTTTAAATAAAAAGTTTAAGTCTAAAGTTAGGCTTAAACTAATGAATTATCGTTGGTTTTAAATAAGAAAACATACTCGTATTTCTTAGTACACCATAAAGCACGACAACAAAAACAAGAAAATAACTGGCATAATTTTTATCTTTTTTAGGAATATTCTTTATAAGTATTTTTACAGGAATAAAGAAAACAAGGAGAAGAAATACTAAAGGGTTATAGCGGAATGCTTGGTAAAAATCTAATTTTAAAAGGGAGAGAAACATTCTCGTTATTCCGCACCCTGGACAATACAAATTGGTGAACTTATGAAATAAACAAGGGAGATATATTTTTTTCATTTGGCAAAAAAGCAAAAGAAATAGGAAGAAAATACTTCCTTTTATTTGACTTTTCATGATGCAGAGAAACGATTTAAGTCACTTTGGATGAGACAATTGCTGACAATTCCTAGGCCGAAGATGGATAAGACTAAATAAAGAATAGAATTATCGGCGATGGCTAAGTTATATTTTTTCCCCGCTTCTGCTAATTTGCGTCCCATTTGGTAATTCCAGTAAATTGCATAAATTCCGCAAGTGATAATGGTAAATAAAAGAGACATGGCACCACTAGAATACTCCTCATCGCTAATGCTATTAGATTCATCTGTCATCATAATAAACCAATAAATATTATAAATTCCACAGGTTACTAAAGATAAAATAACAGAGATGGCAATATTTCGATTGGGTAAAATGGGAGTCGAATAATTTGAATAACTCGCTTGATTCTCTCCTCCTAGTTTGGCTCCGCAATTATCGCAAAAAGATGCACCCGCTACAATTTCTTTTCCACAATTTGGACAATACTTCATTATTGATCACTCCTTCTATACTTTTTTATTATACCGTAGTTTTTCTATACAATCAATATAATTTGTTGGATAATTTTATTTTGGTGTTTAAAAAAATGACAATTAGATTGTCATTAATTCTTGTTCTTTTACTTTTAGGGCTTCTTCTATTTTTTTGTTGTATTTATTGATAAGCTCCTGTACTTCTTCGTTTCCTTGTTTTTCAATATCTTCTGGTAATTTTTCTTTTTTGATGTCGTTATTGATATCTTGTCTAATGTTTCTTAGGGCAATTTTTGCTTCTTCAGCAATTTGTTTTACTTGTTTGACTAACTCACGTCTTCTATCTTCTGTTAGAGCTGGAATGACTAGAAAAATGACTTCTCCATTGTTGTTTGGGGTAAGACCGATATTGGCTTCAAAAATAGCTTTTTCAATATCTCCTAAAATACTTTTATCGAATGGTTTTATTGATAACTGTCTTGCTTCTGGGATAGAAATATTGGCAAGTTGTTTTAATGGGGTTGGCGCTCCATAATACTCTACCATAATGCCATCTAATATTCCTGGGTTTGCTCTACCCGCTCTTACATTAAGAAATCTTTTTTCCATGGAAGTAATTGATTCTTCCATTCTACTTTCACATTCTAATAATAATTCATCTAATTCCATATTTTATTTCACCTTTCTTGTTTTGATAAATTTATTTTAACATAAATTTATAGAAATAGGAAGTCTTTCATATACTTAAATATGAATAATGATAAAGAAAGAGAACTAAGAGTTGATGAGTGGATTTGGGTTATTTTTATTATTTTAAGTGTTTTTAATATTTTTGGAGATGAATTAGAAAAAAAGTTTTACCGAGAAAAAGATATTTCATCTAAGAATTTATCCAAAAGTATTTTTACTTTAACTGTTCTCATTTCTTTCTTTATCTATGTTTATCTTTCTTATCGTAAATATCAAGTTTTTTCAAGGAATAAAGCAGAGGGAAAGAATACCGATATTTGTGAGATGAGATTTTTTGCTAGTATCCTGGTGGTGATTGCTTCGTTTTTATATTTGTATTGTCAACTTACGGATAAGGGAGATGTTAATCCTTCTTTGGTTTAGAAAAATATGTGAAGGAAAAGAAAAATGGAAGTATTGTCCTTCCATTATTTGGCTTCTTCGGTTGCTCTTGTTTCTCTGATGACGGTTACTTTGATTGTGCCTGGGTATTGCATTTCTGACTCGATTTTCATTTTGATTTCCCTAGCAATTTGATAACTTGTTAAATCGTCTACTTCACTAGGACTTACCATCACGCGAATTTCTCTTCCTGCTTGAACAGCATAGGCTTTTTCTACACCTGGGATAGATTTCCCAATTGCCTCTAAGGTTTCTAATCTTTGGAAATAATTTTCTGAAGTATCATTTCTAGCACCTGGACGAGAGGCAGAGATGGTATCAGCAATGGCTACAATGGATGCAATCATACTTGTTGGTTCGGTATCCCCATGGTGAGATAAAATGGCATTAATAACGACTTCGTCTTCTCCATATTTTTTAGCAATTTCTGCACCAATTTGAACATGAGAGCCTTCCATTTCATAATCAATTGCCTTACCTATATCATGTAAAAGACCAGCACGTTTGGCTAAATTAACATTTTCTCCTAATTCACTGGCAAGAAGGCCAGAAATATTTGCCACTTCTAGAGAATGTTGCAAGGCATTTTGGCTGTAACTTGTCCTAAAGTGTAACTTTCCTACCGTTTCAATTAATTCGGCATCCATCTTGCTAATGCCAAGAGAATAAATTGCCTCTTTTCCATATTCACGAATGGTTGCTTTGACATCATTACAAGTTTTGTCATAAACTTCTTCAATTCTACCAGGATGAATTCTGCCATCACTGATAAGAGACTCTAATGTTAATCGGGCAATTTCCCTTCTTAGGGGGTCAAAAGAAGAAATAACAATCGCTTCTGGGGTATCATCAATAATTAAATCAACACCTGTTACGGCTTCAATGGTACGAACATTGCGTCCTTCACGACCAATAATTCTTCCTTTCATTTCATCATTTGGTAGAGAAATTACAGAAACTGTCTTGGTATTGGTAACGTCAGCGGCATATCGTTGCATACTACTGATAATCATTTCTTTAGCAATGGTATCGGATTCTATTTTAGCAATGGATTCTTTTTCTTTGATATAAGTTGCTATTTCTTTAGAGATATCATTTTCAACTCTTTTCATAATGGTATCTTTGGCTTCATTTCTAGTCAGTCCTGCAATGGATTCTAATTTTTCTAGTTCACTTTTCTTTAATTCTTCCATTTCATCCATTTTTTCTTGGATTTCTTTTTGTTTTTCTTGTAGAGAATTTTCTTTTTCATTGACCATATCTTCCCTATTTTGTAAGGCTAAGTCTCTTCTGTCTATGTTAGATTCTCTTTTTAAGAGTCTATCTTCTGATTCTTTTACTTCTTGTTTTTTTTCTTTGATTTCTTTTTCGGTTTCTAATTTTAATTTATGAATTTCTTCTTTGGTCTCCAAAATAGATTCTCTTTTGCTTTTTTCGGCCTCTTTTTTGGCTTCTTCAACAATACTTAAGGCGGTACTTCTACCCCGTTTTATCTTTATTATATTTATGATAGTCATGCCGGCTACGCCTAAAAAAATTCCAAGGAAAAATACTAAAATGGAGATTAATAGTGTATTCATAATTCACCTCCATTCTTTATCTTTGAATAGAAAATTAAATATTAAAAAATATTAATGATTAATTACTATACATATTTATTGTATCTAGTATTTTTCTACTTGTCAAGCCCATAAATTTCTCCTCTTTAAATTGGAGAATATACAAAAAAATAGTCCTAATTTTTGGGACTATTCTAATAAGCATCAATGTCAATTTTTACTTTTTTTCCAAGGTTTAGTGTAGATGATGCTTGAACAATATTTCGAATGGAATGAATCGTTTTTCCATTTTTTCCAATAATTCTACCTAAATCACTTTCTGCAACTAGTACTTCAATATGGACAAAATCTTCTTCGGTTGTTTCGTACTCTTTTACAGAAACCGCTTCTTTTTCTTGACAAAGAAACTCTACAATTGTTTTAGTTAATAATACTAAATCCATCATTATTTTCCTTGTTTTTGGTTGTGGAATTTTTCCATAATACCAGCTTTACTTAAAATATTTCTTACTGTATCTGTAGGTTGTGCTCCTGTTGCTAATCTCTTTAATGTTGCTTCTTCATCTACTTTAATTTCAGCAGGATTTTTAAGTGGATTGTAAGTTCCTAATTGCTCGATTACCTTACCATCTCTTGGACTTCTAGAGTCAGCAACAACGATTCTGTAAAATGGTGCTTTTTTAGCGCCCATTCTTTTTAATCTAATTTTAACTGCCATATTTTTCTCCTCCTTTTTCTTGTGTTATTACTATAACATAAAAATACTTATTATGTCAACTTTTTTTTGTTACAGTTTTGGCTTAGGAACCAAAAGTTGATTTTATCATTATGCTAAGATGCTCTTTCGATTTTAGTTTGGTAAGTTCCTAGAAATTTGGAAGGATTACTTTCATCATAAACGAAGGCAGTTAGGGTGATGGGAGAAGAAATTTTATCAATATTCGTTCCCGAAACTAATTTGATAGAACTTAAAGTTGTATTTTCATTGTATTCTTCTTTTGTAATATGACTGTATCGTCCATTATGAGGAATAATGTCATCATAAAGATAGACGATAATATCATCCGTAATTTTTTCTGTATCACTAGGGCTCAAGATTATTTGCTTGACTTCTCTATTCTCTATTTTGTAATCTAGCATATAACCAATTTTTTTGCCCGTTATATTTTGTTCATTTTGATATTGATTCCATAGTTCGAGTTGATTTCCTGTTAAAGTAGAGGCATTGGTATAAAATACTTCAAGAGAAATAATGTCTTTATACATTATAAGATTACTTGTATAGGTTTGGGTTAGGTTTCTTGTTCCTTTAATATTTTGATAAAGACCTAGGGGAATTGATTCTTCTACCCTAGGCTCTACTACTTTTTCTTTAGAATTATTCTTTATTTGTTTTGTTTTAAAATTTTCTGACGCACAACCAAGTAAGATGTTAATGAATAAGATTGTACATAAAATAAACTTAAGATGCTTCATCACTAGATTCACCAATAATATAGATTGGACGTTTTTTGGTTTCAAGGTAAGTTTTGGATAAGTATTGTCCGATAATGCCCATACAAAATAGTTGAACGCCACTGCATAAGAAGATGATGCAAACTAGGCTTGGCCAACCACTAACAGGGTCTCCATAGACTAAAGTTTTGATGATGATGGCGATAATCATGACGAAGGAAATTAAACAGAATACAAGACCTAATATGGCAGATAAGACAAGGGGCACGGTAGAAAAAGCGGTGATTCCGTCAAGGGCATAGATAAATAATTTCCAAAAACTCCATTTGGTTTCTCCGGCAACGCGATTGATGTTTTCATACTCTAGCCATTTGGTTTTAAAGCCAACAAAACTGAATAATCCTTTCGAATAGCGGTTATATTCTTTTAATTCAAGAATGGCATTGACCATTTTTCGATTCATGAAACGATAATCTCTGGCACCATCGACCATTTCTACTTTGCTTAAACGATTGATTAGTTTATAAAATAATCTTGCACAAAAACTTCGGATTGGTGGCTCCCCTTTTCTTGTTACTCTTCTGGTACCCACGCAGTCATAACCTTCTTTTTCCGTTAGTTGGTACATTTCTTTTAATAAGGAAGGTGGGTCTTGTAAGTCAGCATCCATAATCGTTACATAATCTCCCTTAGAATGTTCTAGACCAGCATACATGGCTGCTTCTTTACCAAAATTTCTCGAAAAAGATAAGTACTTTACTCGTTTGTCTTTTTGATGGTATTCTTTTAATACTTCTAGTGTCTTATCTTTTGAACCATCGTTTACAAAAATGAGTTCAAAGTTTAGTTCTTTTAATTCTTTGCTTACTTTGTCAATTTCTTGATAGAAAAAAGGTAGGGCTTGTTCCTCATTATAACAGGGAACAATAATGGATAATATTTTTTTCATCTATAACGACTCCTTTACTGAGTTCATTGTATCATAGAATTTATAAATAAACAACGAAAATATTCATTAAATTGAGGAAGAAAAATACTGATAGAGATGACAGAATATTTTCTTGTTTTTTCTAGGGATAAAGTCTTTAATTTATTTTTACAATGTAGGGGTTAGTTGTTGTTCCATTGCCTTCTGAAATTAAAGTGGTAGCCTTTAGATTGATAACTGGGCGGACACCGAACGAATGCGACACCCAAGACCAAGGAAGGAGGAAACCCGAGGGGGTGACGGGCAAACCGTACGCAACGGCATACCAGGAAGTGAAGTAGGACGGCGAGCCAAGCCAGTAATACTGCCCTGTTGCAAGATAATATTCTCTGTTGTCGTATCCATATTTTCCTCCGGCATATGCAACTTCATCGGCGGTTAATAACCCTACTGGATAGGTTAATTCTCCATTTCCTAGTGCTGTTGTGCTAGATACGGTAAATTGGTCTATCTTTCTTGGACATTTATAAGATGGTTCTTTCTTATTTACATTTCTTTGATAAGCACCATAATAAGTCATTGCATTTAAACTAAAGCCATCACCTGATGTAATGCTTCGGTCATTGCAAAATAAATTATCAGTTAAGTATGCTGAATAGTTTTTATCTTGAATGTTGGTTTTATACCAACTATCGATTTTAGTTTTGATTGTACTATCATATTCATCTGTATAAGTTGATTCATAACTTTTAGAAAGGTAAGAATGATATGCTTTGACTTTAACTTGGCTAACATTCACGTAAGAAGCAATTTCGACTAGAGTGGTACAATTTCCCGTTGATAAGGAGCTAAAACAAGTATATTTGTAAGTACTATTATTACTTCCCCAAACAGTTTCAAGAGTTCCGTTAGTTAAGTTTCCTGATAGGGATAACTTTTTGGTTGTATCATTTTTGGTATAACTATCAGCAAAATAATAAGTTGTATTGGCATTAATATTATTATAGTTTAAATTGGTCGCGGTGGTTTCTTGGTAGGTTTTGTCTAATCCATACTTATATCCTAAATAAGCCATATCATAAGGATCGGTATTAAAGACTGAGGTGCCTATGGTTGTTTTTGCTCCTGTATCAGAAGTGGAGGTGCCTGAGTAAATCATCCTAATACTGCCATCACCATTGATCCGGATAATTCGCCAGATAAATCCGGCAAAAGATACATAGTTATTATTGACAACTCCTCGGTAATAATAACTTTTTCCATAATCATCTTCGGCCATATAAAGACCGCTGTTAGATAAATTAACAATATTTTTTGTAGAACTATATTGGTCTACTTTTGTTGCTTTATATGTTGTTGTTCCATTAGAAGTGGTACTTGTTGCAGAATAAATTACATACATTGTTGAACAACTTGTACTAGTATTCGCACAAGTATAATACTTCGTTGTATCTGTAGATAATTTATTGGTCATATCATCTCTTACTGTTTTTTGTAAAGCATACTGACCAGTTGACTCATTGAATGTATAGTTCGTTCCAAAATAAATTTTGTCGGTTGTACTAATAATACTACTTCCTTGAATATTGGAAGAACTTGTTTTGGTATAAGTAATGTTTGGGGCTGTTTCATTAAAATTGGCGACCTTAGTTTCAATATCTGCTTTCGCCGAATCAACATCAGAAGCATATTTATCGGTAATTAAAATGCAATCCCCTAATTGAGTGATCCCATTATTGGTACAATAATCGGTATCAAAGTCCCCAAAGGTTGCAGTTGTTCCTGATCCATTGCTAGAGTTTACTTCAACTAAACCTCCATAAATTCCCTTATCCGTTTCTCTTTGATCAAGCCCGTTCTCACTTATCCATAAAGCAAAATAATATTCTTTTGTTTCTGATACAGATAAAGAAAAATTCTTTTCTAAAACAGA
>CAKPAK010000027.1 GCA_934132915.1 uncultured Bacilli bacterium | reverse complement strand
TTTTCGAAGATGGGAATACTTTCGCCTGCCTCGGTTATACCGGTAATGGATAAATCTGGAGTGCCTATCATGAAATCCACATGAATTTTTGATTGATTAATTCCCTTTTCTAAAAGATTTGACGTAGACATCGATAAGCCATCTTTTATACATTCTCCAAAGCCAGCACCTAGAGCTAAATGACAAGAGGCATTTTCATCGATTAGCGTTGTCCCAAAAGTGATTTTCAAGTCGGCAATTGGACTATTTTCTTCCACAAAAGCAAATTCTCCTAAATAGCAACTATTCTCATCCCCTTCGATGATTTCTTTTAGAATATCTTTTCCTACTCTGGCATCATAATCGATAACTTTCCCGTGGGCAAATTTAAGCCAAAATTCATCCACAATTTTTCCATTATAGTTTAGTGGTTTGCTACTGTATACAATGCCTTCGGTTTTATCGTAAAGTGGACTAGAAAAAATTTCGTAGGAAGGCATATTGACAATAATTTGTCCATCTTTCGCACTTGCAAATTGGTAGTGCTTTGGGAGATAAAGATCAAGATTTGTTCCTAATTGGTTGGTATAATGAATTTTTTTAAGGTTTAACTGATTGAGTGTCTCTATTGTTTTTTCTGTTTTTGCAAGTTGTTTTTCCCAACATTTTATTGGATCTTCTTGATCTAACATACAGATTTTAAAGATAGCTTGTCTTAATTTTTCGTAACTATTCTCTTCTTCTTTAAAAATAAATTCTGCCCATTTTTTCCCTGGATAGGCTGCGATGCACCACGATAGTGTACAGTTTTCTACCATTTTCCGATATAGTGGTCTTGTTTCTCTTTCTCTTTTGGCGGCATAGGCAACAATATCGTCAGGAATATCATCTAATGCAGTTGGATATTCTGTTTCAAAGCACAAGAAAGCCGCATTTTTTTTGGCATAGAAATCCCAGTTTTCCTTATTGAAGTAAGGGTTTGTTAAAATACTTTGTTTTGTGCTTGCCTTTAGAATGCGGTGTTTTCTATTGATGTCTTCTTCTTCTCGAAAACATTCTCGAATGCCTAATTCTTTTGCTCTTTTTACTAATTTTTGAATAAAGGGGGAAATCTCTTTTTGATAATGAATAAACAAAATTTTACTTTTTTTGTCTACACATTTATCGAGTAATAATTCAATATACTTTTCTTCCATAATCTCACCTACGTTTTTCATTGTATCATATTTTTTTTATTTATGACAGATTTTGGGTTAGGGTTTGTTTCTCATTTTTATAAAGAGATAACATTTCTAGGACAATTTGCTTAATTTCTTCTTCTGTTTGTGTTTGCTTTATCTTGCTATCATATTCTTTGATCTTTTGGTTTAATTCTGTATTTCTAGAAAAATACTCTGTTACAATGACATCAGCAGGATAAGTATTTTTTATTTTTTCGACGTTGGCTTTGTCTTCCGTTAAACCAATTATCGATTTGAATAACCCGTCATTATCTTTGTAATAAACATAATTGTTTATGCTGGTATTTTTAACCATGTTATCATAAGTGGTGTAAGCACCCGCTTGAATGAGATAAATTTTTTCTCCTTGTAAATCTTTTTCTATTTTCTGATCGTAAATATGATAGACGACTTTCCCACAAAATGCTCCACAAATCACTGATAAAAAGATAGGCATGACTACTTTTCTTAATTTTTCTTTCATTTTGTATCACCAAAAATAGTATATACTTTTCTTTTTTCTTTTTCTGTCGAATTTTTTATTCTGTTTTTAAACGATAAGGATCTTCTGCGGTTCCGGTGCCACTTTCAATTTTTACGTTGGCTCTTAATCTAAGGACTGGACGAAGGCCAAAATTAAATGAGGTTTTTGAATCGTCATAATATACTTTTTTTAAGGATAAAGTTGGTGTCCAATAGAAAGCTTGAGTTGCGGTTAGATTGTTTAAGGCTGAAATCCAATAATATCCCCCAATATCAATCAGTTCCTGATTATAACCACACTCGGTATTTTTTGTTTGGGTAGCGCAATAAGTAATTTCTTTTTGAGTAATTTCTTTGAAGTCATTAGCATTCATATTCCAAGCACTATTGCTATTGCAAACTCCTTCATAAGCAAAATCTTTATTACAATATTTTTGTGCGGCTTGATTTAAATTGGCAAAATGTTCTTTAAGGCCTGCGGTTTCTAAGGATGTTGTTGTACAGGTAGAAAAAGCAGTACCGTTACTATCGGTGGCGAGGCATTCCGGAGAACTAGCACTAATTAGATAGACGGTATCTTCCTTAATGTAAGCAACGCGAAAACCTGAATAGAAAAAATTTTTATCTGCATTTCCAGAGCAGGTATAACAGGTTCCTTGATTGGTAGAATCTACGTAATTTGGATTTATTCCATTGCATTGATCCCTTTGGCAACCATTTGTTCCTGTAAATTGAACGTAACTTCCTTGGGAAACGGTATTTAAGTACTGAGGAAGATGAAAGTCTTCTTTTTCTACAAAGAGTTTAATATCATAATGTTCATTTGTATACATTGATTCGATTGGAATAAGAATGGATAAGTAATGATTACTATTTGTTGATTCATTGTATTTGATTTCTTTGATAATTAATGTGGGATCAAGTTTTTTTTCATAGTAAGATAAATCGTTTTTTACAAAAGTTTGTGTAGTTTCATCCCATTTTCCATAGTAAATGGTTGTTTCTAATTGTTCTTTGGTTTGCGTTTTGATTTGAATGTTTCTTAGTTCTTCAACTTCTCCTTTTTTTACGGTTAATAAATGATTGGAAGTTTTCGCTGTGTCTTCTTCTTTTGTTGAAGACTGAATTTCTGTTACCGTTAAGTTTTCTAAGTCGTTCATGATGTTTTTGGTAATGGCTGTTTTAACGGTCTCATATTGAATGGATTGATATAAATCTTCATCTTTATTCTTTAAATCATAAGTTAAATTGATCAAATAGAAAGCGATTGTCATGGCTAAAACGGATGATAAAATTAGTTCTACTAGCATATAGCCTTTATTATTTTTTTTCATTTTATTCCTCTTTTCTTCATCTAATCGCAATGCTAGCATAAGTATAATTCTCTTCATTTTTTTGGCTAGTAGTATTTTTGATTTCTGTTAATACTAGGTAGGTATATTCGTTTTTTATATTTTCGGTTGTGGTTTGAATATTTTCGGATTGAATATTATAATAATTGATGACATAGTCGAGGTAATCTTTGAAGGTTTCTGTTTTTACTTTATTTTCTAATGGATTGCCAAATAAGTCTTGGCCTGTTTTTAAATTTAAAAGATTTTGTTTGTCATAAAAAGTTAAAATCATATTTTCGATGGAATATAATTGGACAAGACTTTGACAGAAGGTTGAGTTATCTAAACATTGGCCTTCTTTGATTAAAAAGGTGGATTCTTTGGTGTAAAGTTCTTGATTGATGAATTGATTTAAATTATTTTTGGTTAAGTGATTTATCATTTCCTTGGTTGCATAAAAAGCATCAATATTATGGTAATTTTCTCTTTGTTTGTATTTAGAAAGTAGTGCATTATAACTAGAAAAAAGAAGAATCATCCCCGTTACGATAACGGTTGAGGTAATAATGACTTCCGCTAACATAAATCCTTGGCTTTTTTTGCGCATTTTTCTTCACTACTCCTTGCTATTTTTATGATTCTATTATATAATAAATGTATGTTAATGTAAAGATAAAAAGGGAATGGGATCGATATGGCAGATGTGAAACAATTGGGAAGTGTCGCGCAAGTTACGAATTTTAACGATTTGGCGACAAAAAAGGTAATTAATTTTGAAACAACCCCCATTGTGGATATTGTTAATTATATTTTAGTTACGGCTTCTAAAAAGAATGCTAGTGATATTCATTTTGATCCAGCAGATAATCATTTGAAAGTACGGTTTCGTATTGATGGAAAATTAGATACTTTTACAATTGTTCCTAATACTGCAAAGCAAAATTTAATTGCTAGATTAAAGATTATGGCGGGGATGAATATTACTGAGACAAGACTTCCACAAGATGGTGCGATTCGGACTGTTATTGAAGGAATCAGTCTGGATATGCGTGTTTCTTCTTTACCAACCAAAAGAGGCGAAAAAATTGTTATTCGTATTATGGATTATTCCATGAGTTTAAAGGGGTTGGAATCTTTATGTTTCAATGATGTTAACTATAAAAAAATCTTGAAAATGATTAGCGAACCCAATGGTATTATTTTGGTTACGGGTGCTACTGGTTCGGGAAAATCCACAACTGTTTATTCCCTTTTGCAACGATTAAATACAGAGGATACCAATTTGATTACGGTAGAGGATCCTGTTGAGATGGAAATTGAAGGAATGAATCAGGTGCAGGTCAATAGTGAGATTGGACTTACTTTTGCGGCAGTATTGCGAAGTATTTTGCGACAAGATCCTAATGTTATTATGATTGGGGAGATTCGTGATAGTGAGACTGCACAGATTGCGGTTCGAGCTTCTATTACGGGACATTTGGTGTTGTCTACGATCCATACAAATAATTCCTTGTCCACGATTGAAAGATTACTGGATATGGATGTTGAGCGATATTTGCTAGCTAGTGCTTTGGAGGGAATCATTTCTCAAAAATTGGCTCGAAAGTTATGTGACAAATGCAAACGATTGCGCGCGACAAATAACTATGAGAAGAATTTATTTCGGACGATATTGGGATTAGAGGTTAATCAGGTTTATGAGCCGGTAGGATGTGCTGAATGTAGTTTTGGATATAAAGGTCGTGTTGCTTTACATGAGGTGCTATTGATTAATCAAGATATTCGTGACGCGATTAGTAATAATGTTTCTAAAGAAGATTTACGAAATCTTGTTTATAGTAAGGATGTTATTACGATGGTGCAAGATGGATTCTATAAAATTTTAGCTGGTTTTACAACTATCACCGAAGTTCTGAAATTAATTGATTTGGACGATGAAATAGAAGAAAGAAAGTAAATCAAAATTTTACTTTCTTTCTTTTTGTTAGATTGATCTTATATATAAAGTAAGTGTTTCTCCCCTCTTCCGTGTTTGAAGTTGTAGGCTTCTTTTTCTTCACTCGTTCGATATAAAACGGGAATTCCTAACTTTAAACTTTCTTGAACGGAAATTAATCGTTGATTTTTGGAACCTCTAAATAAAACATCATAACTTTTTAATTCGTTAATGAATCTTCCGTCTACTAAAACATCAATTTGTTCCAAAAACGCTAAAATTTTGGGGTCTTTTTTTTGAATTAATTCTTCAAAGGTATATCCAGTGTAACACCATATATTTAAATTTTTTTGATGACAATATTTGGCAATCTCTGTACAAGGGATTGGCTGTTCCATCGGATCTCCTCCTGAAAAAGTGATCCCATCTTGTCCTTCTAGGGTGTCAATTTTCTTTTTGATGTCTTCGACTTCAATCAAAGATCCTTCTGTATAAGAATGTGTCTTTGGGTTATGACAAAATGGGCAATGATGGGGGCATCCTTGCGTCCAAATTACGGTACGAATGCCCTCTCCATCAACGATACTGTCTCTTTGAATATTCGCCGTGGCTAATCTTATTTTCATTCTTATTTTGCTTCTTTCAAAATGCCTTCAGTTCCATGTTTTACCCGATCGTGTTCTTCGGCTTTTTTTCCATTATTAAATCGGTCAATGGTTCCCACTAAATATCCAGTAATTCTTCTAATTCTTTCGAAACCAACACCCTCTCCTACTGTTTTTACTTCTTTTTCATCTGTTTTCATTTTTTATCCTTCTTTCTTTTATTTTTCTAACAACAAGTATTTTTTTTGTAGTTATTTACAACTTCTACAGGGACACCTTCACCAGCTTTACGTCCACAACCCGGACATACATCGCCAATGATACCAACATATCCACAAACAGGATCTCTGTCAACTGGATGGTTGATTGCGGCATAACCCATATTATTTTCTTTCATAATACGAACGATCTTTTCAAAAGCATCTAAATTCTTAGTTGTATCCCCATCTAATTCGATGTAACTAATATGTCCGGCATTGGTTAGTTCATGATAAGGTGCTTCTGTTTTGATTTTATTAATAATAGAAATATTATAATATACCGGAACGTGGAATGAATTTGTGTAGTAATCTCTATCGGTAACGCCTTTAATTTTTCCATAAATTGCTTTATCAATACCAACAAAACGTCCACTTAGGCCTTCGGCTGGTGTTGCTAAACAAGTAAAGTTTAAGTTATATTTTTCAGAGTATTCATCACATTTCTTCCTCATAAAGCCAATGATCTTCAACCCTAACTTTTGTGCTTCTTCACTCTCCCCGTGGTGTTTTCCAATTAGGGCTTTCAAACACTCTGCTAGTCCAATAAAGCCAATGCTTAAAGTCCCATGTTTTAAAACTTTTCTTAAACGATCGGTTGGTTTTAACTTTTCGGAATCAATCCAAACTCCTTGCTCTAATAAGAATGGGAAATTATATGTTCTCTTATTGCATTGAATTTCGAACCTTTCCAAAAGTTGTTCACAAACTAAATCCATTAATTCTTCTAGTTCACTAAAAAATCCATCTAAATCGGTTTCTTTATTGGTAACTATCCCATGTTTGATTCCTAATCTTGGTAAATTAATTGAAGTGAAGGAAAGATTCCCTCTTCCTGGTGTAATTGCTTTATTTGGATCAACGACGTTTCCCATTACTCTCGTTCGGCATCCCATATAACATACTTCTGTATTATAATCCCCTTTATAATATTGTGCATTAAAAGGAGAATCCATAAACGAAAAGTTTGGAAATAGCCTTTTGGCAGATACCTTACAAGAAAGTTTAAATAAATCGTAATTGGGATCCCCTGGATTATAGTTTATCCCTTCTTTGATTTTAAAGATTGAAATGGGAAAGATTGGTGTTTCATTTTTTCCTAATCCAGCGTCAACGGATAGTAGGTAATTTTTCATGACCATTCGTCCTTCTGGAGAAGTGTCCGTTCCAAAATTTATTGATGAAAATGGTACTTGTGCCCCTGCGCGAGAGTGCATGGTATTTAAGTTATGAACAAAAGCTTCCATCGCTTGATAAGTTGCGCGATCGGTCTTAGCCAAAGCTGTATCATATGCTTTTTCAAAAATTCTTCTAACTTCTTTACTTTCTTTATAAAAGTTTTCAAAAATTCCTACATCAACGGTAATGGAATCTAATTTATCGATTGTTGCAGCAATTTTATCCATGTTGACAAAACTAATAAAGTCTGAATAATCTAATAATTCATATAATGCTTGCTTGTATTCTTTCTTGAATGTTTTTAAAACACCTGGTGCCATATAAAAATCAAAAGCAGGGATACTTTGTCCGCCATGCTGATCGTTTTGATTGGATTGAATAGCGATCGCGGCTAATGCTCCATATGCACTTATCGATTGTGGTTCTCTTAGGTGTCCATGACCGGTAGAAAAACCATTTTTAAATAATTTATTTAAATCGATTTGCATACAAGTTGTTGTGCCCATAGCTAAGAAATCCATATCGTGAATGTGAATATCACCGTTATCGTGTGCATCGGCAAACTTTTTTTTCATTAAATAAGCTTTCGCAAACTCTTTTGAAACGGTTGATCCATATTGCAACATTGTTCCCATAGCACTATTGCCATCGATATTTGCATTTTCTCTTTTGGCATCTTCTTCAATAGCAGACTTTAATCCTAATCCTTCAAGTGATTTTAAGAATTTATGCATTTTTTTCTCGTCGGAAAACAATTGTCTGGATTTGTCTCTTCGATCGCGATAGTCAGAAAAAGCTTCATATACATCATCGTATTGATGTTTTTTTAGCATAGCCTCAATTAAATCTTGAATTTCTTCAATTTTAATTTTATCTGCCTCTTTATAGTTTTTGCAAATTTCTTTGATTACACTTTGGTAGACTTTTTGAACATCTTTAGAGGTGTATTTGGGGTCTTCTTCCTCTTGAATGGTAATTGTTCCATCAAATCCTTTTTTTATCGCAATAGCAACTTTTGACCTGTCAAAAGAAACTTTTTTCCCGTTTCTTTTCACTACCTTTAAATTATCTAAAATCTCTTCGTTGACGATATTTGTCATTTTTTTCACTCCTTATTTTAACTTCTTTCAGTTCCCATTATACTGGTTGCGTTTTTATTTGTCAATAAAAAATACGAACATTTTTTGATTTTTCTTTTTTCTTTTTTTCAATTCTTTTTTAAAATCATGTTTTTTCTTTTTTCGTTTTTTTGGCAAAAATATTTTTTGCTTTTTTGTATCTTAAATTCGTTTTTTCCTTTATTCTAAAGAGATTAAATAACTTTTTTATTTTCTTTGTTTTTTATAAAAACTTGATTTTTTTATGTTTTTGTCATTTTAATTTCTGTTTCTTTTTTTGATTTTTTTGAAAAATTATTTTTTAGGTGTTCGTATTTTTGATGGTGATTTATAGTTAATTTCATAATAAAATTCTTTAGTTGTTATAGTAAAAATATTCTTAATTATCTCAGAGTTAGTGTTTGTATTTTTTTCTCTCTTTTTTTCTAAAATTCGTCGTATATTTTTTGCTTTTCTCTCCATAATAAAAATGGGTGATGAAAAATGGGAAAAAATAAAAGTTCAAAAAACTCAGCAACAAAGAATAATCAAAAAAATATGAGTGGTGCAAGAACAAATTCAGAAAAAGAAAATAATTCTAATATGAATAGTAATAATTCATGTAAAAGTAATTTGAATTAATTTTCTTTTCGTTCTTCGAGATTCATTGATCCTAAAAATCACATCTAAAGTTTAGATGTGATTTTCGTTTTGGAGAATGGAGGGATAAAAGTTCTTTAAAGTTGGGTATTTTGCCGTTGATGCTTAAAAATTTAAGAGGCGCTATGTTTTATTGATTTTTCTTTGAAAAGTATTCAAGACTTGTTTTGTCTAGATGCTAGCACTTTTCTCGGTTGAATTCACTTTTTTTCTTTTAAGCGACACCTTTTTGCTTCGCTGAGGCATCCTATTCAAAAAAAGAGCGAAGCGAAAAGAATCGATAAAATGATTGCGCTAAAATCGGCAATTAAACCAACGATAAGTGCATATCTTATTTTTTTGATTCCCACTGAAGAAAAATAAAGACTAATGATATAAATTGTTGTATCGGTGCTTCCTTGTAAAATGGAAGCAATTCTGCCAATAAATGAGTCTGGGCCGTATTTTTTAAAAATATTCATGACTACCACTAAAGAAGAGCTGCCTGAAATGGGGCGAATGAGTGCTAAAGGAAGAAATTCTTTGGGAAGAGAAAATTTTGATAAAAGAGGGGTAAAAAAATAAGCAATATCGTTTAAAATGTTACTTTCTAAAAAAACATCAATGGCAATCGTCATTGCAAACATGGTTGGGAAGATTTTAAAAAGAATGGTTAATCCTTCTTTGACCCCTTCTAAAAATTGATTATAGATTTCAACTTTTTTATAAAACGCGTAGACAATAATCGAAAAAACAATCATGGGAATAATTAGATTTGCCATGGGGATTTTCCTATTCCTTTCATTTTTATTTTAAGAGAAGCTGTTTAAGTTGAGGTAATGTGAAGTCTTTTTTTACTTTTTGGTAAAATGGGCAAAAAGAGCATCAAAAATTAAACCAATTCCACAAGAGAGAATCGTTGCCATGATACAGGGAGGGAGAATTTCTGTTGGGTTTTTTGCATGATTTAAGGTACGAAGACTAATTATTGTTGTTGGAATTAATGTGACGGAAGCGGTATTCATGACGAGCAAAGTTATCATTTCTCTGGTGGCGGTATCTTTTTTGGGGTTATTTTTTTGCATGGAAGCAAAGGCCTTTAAACCAAACGGCGTAGCCGCATTACCTAGTCCTAAAATATTCATGGTGAGATTAGAGGCAATATACCCTAGAGTTTCTTTATCTTGTTTAAGTCCTGGGAAAAGCGGTAAAATTAAGCGAGAGAGAATTTGAGAAATTTTTTGCATGAGGCCACTAGCGGAAGCAACTTTCATGAGGCCAAGCCAGAGACACAACAGAGGAAGCATTTTTAGAACCATGGTTATCGCTTTTTCGCCGGCGGTAATGAAAAGATTATTCATCTCCGAAATGGTGCCGTGGATAAGAGAAAAAAGAATTCCTAAGGAAAGGAAGAGCCCAAAAATATAATTTATCATTAGAAAAGACTCCTTTTCTTGATAAGAGAAGATCCTTTGTTTTTTTGAAAATAAATTTTTTCTTGATATAATCGTTCTTTGCCTAAATAAATATCATAAGTCCCGACTTGCTCGTGGTTTTTTAGGGTTTTATTTTTGCTTAGATTGATTTTTGCGACAAGGGATGGAAGTTCATCTTTTTTGAATAAAAGATAAAGATCTTTTTTAATGTATAGTGTTCCTTTTTTTTGGTATTCCCTCTCCCCGATTACTTGAAAATTATTTTTTCTTAAGATTTGATAAGCTTGATAAGTATTAAATGCATACTCGTATAAACTTTTGTGGGTATTCCAGTCGTCGCTATCTTTTAGGGTGACCACGATGAGATTCATGTGATCGGCAGAAGCGGTGCTGACTAAGGTTCGTTTGGCTTTTTCGGTATAACCTGTTTTTCCTCCGGTGATGTAAGACTCATTTAAAAGTTTATTTTTATTGTGCCAAATGTATGTTTTTTTATTGGTTTTCACGGTATGTTTTTTGGTATGAACGATGGTGCGGTACTCTTTTTTTTGCATGGCATATTTGGTCAAAAGTGCCATATCGTAGGCTGTAGAATAATTGCCTAAGTCGCTTTCATCAAGACCACTAGGGTTTCTAAAAAGGGTATGATTCATCCCGATTTCTTTGGCTTTCTGATTCATCATTTTAACGAAATCTTCGACGGTTCCGCCAACGAATTTTGCAATCACTAAGGCGGCATCATTGCCTGAACGAAGCATTAATCCGTAAAGTAAGTCTCTTAAGGACATTTGTTCTCCTACTTCGATATATATGCCGGATCCGTAAGATTGTTTGATAATGTCGTCAACCGTAATCATCTTGTCTAGGTTGGCGGATTCGATGGCTAGTGTACAAGTCATAATTTTAGAAATCGAAGCAATTAACATGGGGGTATGATAATTTTTGCCTTGAAGAACGCGAGCGGTGGTCATATCCATTAATACATATGAAGTTGCCGTAGCGGTCGATGCTTGGGTTATTGGACAAAAAAGAAAAAGAAAAACAACAAAAAGAATTACTTTTTTCAAGGGTATCACCTATTTTTATTATATGAGGACGAGTTTTGGTTTAGTCCTAAAAAGTATTTCTGATGCTAGAGATAGAGAAAAAAGTTTATTCTTGGTCTCTTTGCTTATCTAAGGTGGTGGTGATGACTTCTTGTAACTGATCTTTGGTGTATGGTTTGGCGAGATAATTGGTAAAGCCTAGTTTTAAGTATTTTTCTTGGGACCCCATAATGGCATCGGCGGTTAGCGCAATAACGGGGGTGTTGAATGAATTTTTTTGTTTTAGGCATTTTAAGGTCTTGACGCCATCTAATTTGGGCATCATAATATCCATTAAAATCATATCGTAGTGTTTTTCTTTTAGTTGATTTAAGCACTCTACTCCATCATAGCACTCGTCGATTTCTAGGGGGAAGTCTTGTAATAATTTCTTCGCGACTTTAATATTTAAGCGATTATCATCAACGATTAATATCTTTTTGATTTTTTTTATTTTTGGTGTTTGATCTTGCTTTTCTAATGGGAAAGATGGGGATGGGGCTATTTTTTCAGGAATCGTAACGGTAAATGTTGATCCCAATTGATAAGTACTTTCGACTTCAATGGTTCCTTTTAATTTCTTAACAAGATTTTTAACAATAGCAAGACCAAGTCCCATTCCTTGGATATTAGAGTTTAGGGGGACGTCTAGGCGTTCGAATTTGTTAAATAATTTTTTCTGATCTTGTTCTTTGATGCCTTTTCCGGTATCTTTTACTTTAATGATTAAGAGGAAGATGTCTTTCTTGTATTGTCCTTCAATTCTTAAATTGACTTGGCCTTTTGTTGTATATTTTATGGCATTAGATAAAAGATTGTTGGTAATTTGACAGATGTGGGTAATATCTCCGTAAAGGTATTCGGGGATATCCTCTGCTAGAGAAAGGGTGTAATGAATATTTTTATTTTCTATTCTCCATTGATTCATTTGGTAAAGAGCAGTAAAGGATTTTTGGGGAGAATAAATGGTTTCTTTTATGGTTAGCCGTTCATTTTCGATTTGGCTAATATCTAAAATGTTGCCGACGGTTTCATATAGTGTTTGGGCGGCAGTGGATAAATCGGCTAAATCTTCTTGGTTGGTTAGGGTCAAGGTGGCGTTATTTTTTAAGTTTTCGGTGATGCCAACAATTGCGTTTAGGGGGGTTCTTATTTCATGGGATACAGAGGATAAGAATTCGCTTTTGGCTCGACTTGCTTTTTCGGCTCTTTGTTTTTCTAAATTGAGTTGTTCGACTAACTTTAAATCGGGATTTTCGATGGTAAAATACATGAGATAGCATAAAAGGGCTAAGATAAAGTCATACAAAATGATGCTTTTAAAAAAGAGTGAAAGAACGCCTAAAATAATGGTAGTAAGGAGAAGAAAAAAGAGAGAAATGGATTTGGAACTTTTCTTCTTTAAACGAGGGAGGATAATGCTTAAATTTAGGAAAATGAGAGCGGCGCTCATCCAATAGGCTAAATGGGGGGTGGAGCCGGTGATTTCTGTAATCCCGTTTCTTTTTTGAATTTCGATTTGAGTAAACTGGCTGATGACTATAGTGATAAAAATGAAAAAATTGGTGCATTTAAAGATTGTGGATGTCTGTTTTCTTGCTTTGGAATAAGAAATAATGAGGGTATAACATAAAAGATAAGCAAAAATGGCAATAAAGGCAGTTATGATGCTTTTGCTTAAAATACTTAATAAGATAAAATACTTAGTTTTTAAGGATTCTACTGGATTAAAGGTGGTAATGATACGAAAAACGGTATCTAAAGTAGAAGCAAATAAACTTGTGAGTAAAATCATTTCATAGGTTTTATTTTCTTTTAAACGAAGTCTTTTCTTTGAAAAAAAATTGATACCTAGAATAAGAATAAAGAAACAAGAGATGAGGGGAATTTCAAACTCTAATGAATGAAGTATCATGGAATCACCTTTTCTATTTTTTAGCGTGCTTTTCCATTATAGCTTAAATTGTGTTTCTCATCAAGAGAATTTTTAAAAAAAGATTGTCAACTTTACAGAGAACAAAAAAAGAAAAGCGCCAACGGATTTGTTGGTCGACGACTTTTCTTTTGATTTTTATTTTTCTTTGGTCTGATATTTTTCGATTTGTTTTGTAAGAAGATTTGTATCGCTAAAGTAGTTAATTCCCATGGCTTCTTTTACTTCATCCATCGTCTTTTTCGCGATTTCACGAGCTTTATTACTTCCGGATTCTAGTATTTGATAAACCGAAGCAATATCTTTTTCATATTCTTTTCGGCGATTTCTAATCGGGGTTAGTTCTTCTTGGATGATTTTATTTAAAAACTCTTTAATGGTTTTGTCCCCTACGCCTCCTTTTTGGTAATGTTCTTTTAAATCTTCTAAATCACGATAGGCAGGTAAATATTTAGGAAAGTCCTCTTTTTTGGCAAAAGCATCAAGATAGGTAAAAACAACATTTCCTTCAAGATGACCGGGATCCGTAATTTTAATATGGGTAGGATCCGTATACATATTCATAATTTTTTGATAAATTTCTTCCGGTTCATCCGATAAATAGATACAGTTTCCTAAGGATTTGCTCATTTTGGCTTTTCCATCAATTCCTGGTAAACGGTTACAGATTTTATTTTTGGGAAGCATCGCGGTTGGTTCTACTAGTGTGTTTTGATAAGTTTTATTAAAGGTTCGAACGATTTCTCTGGTTTGTTCAATCATGGGTAATTGATCTTCTCCTACAGGGATGATATTGGCTTTAAAAGCTGTAATATCGGCCGCTTGGCTGACAGGGTAGATGACGAATCCTGTTGGAATACTTGCTTCAAAGTTTCTTAATTTAATTTCTTCTTTGACCGTTGGATTTCTTTCTAATCGTGATAAGTTGACTAAATTTAAGTAATAAAAGGTTAGTTCACATAATTCGGGAATTTGTGATTGAACAAAAATTGTACTCTTTTCTGGATCTAGACCAACGGATAGATAATCAAGGGCAACTTCAATGATATTTTGGCGTACTTTTTCCATATTATAAGCATTATCGGTAATCGCTTGTGCGTCAGCGATTTCAATGAATATTTGGTCGAAATCTCCACTATTTTGAAGTTCGACTCTTCTTTTTAAAGACCCGACATAATGGCCTAAGTGTAATCTTCCTGTAGGCCGATCGCCGGTTAACATAATTTTTTTCATTTTTTTCCTCCTTTTACTCGTGATCTCTTAATGTGGCTTGAAATTGTGTCGTTGTTTTTTCGATTACTTGTTGAAATAATAAATTGACTTCTTCATCAGTTAAGGTTTTGCTATAATCTTCGAAAGTTAGGGAAAAGGCGATCGATTTTTTTCCTTCGTCCATATTTTTTCCGGCATAGACATCAAAGATTTGAATATTGGTTAATTTTTTTCCTCCTGCTTTTTTGATGACTTTGATGATGTCTTCAGATAGAATATTCTTATCGATGATAATGGCAAAATCTTTTTTAATGGTTGGATATTTATTTAATTCTTTGTATTTATTTTTTCCCGTTTTATTTTCTAATAATTTATCTAATGATATTTCGGCAACATAAACGTCGTCATTGATGATATTGGGGTGAAGTTTTCCTAAGATACCAACAGGTTTACCAGATACGATTAAGTTGGCACTTTGTCCTGGATGAAATTCTTTAGGAAACGCACCACGTTGGAAGGAGTATCTTCCTTCATAGCCTAAGGTATGGAGTAATTCTTCAATGATTCCTTTTAAAATATAAAAGTCAATATTTTTTTCTTGTCCTAAGCCTAGGTAATATTTTCCACTCATTACTAATGCTAATTTGTACTCTTCTCCATACTTATTTTCTTTACAATAAAAGCCTTTGGCCATTTCAAAAATCGCAATGTCATTTAAATTTCTTGCTTTGTTGTAGTGATAAACTTTCATTAAACTAGGAATTAAAGAATATCTTAAGGCATCTTTTTCTTTAGAAAGTGGATCGAGTAATTTGACGGTCGTAAAATCATCTAAGGTATAGTCATGTGTTTGTTCTTCAGGTAAGAAGATTTGGGTTAGGACTTCGTTTAGCCCTAAATCGACCATTTTGTTTCGAATAAAGCGTGTGGTTTTATCGTAAGTTCCTACTTTAATGGGCAAACTTGGTAATTTACCACAAATGTTATTGATTCCGTAAATGCGCCCGACTTCTTCGATTAAGTCTTCTTTGATAGAAATATCTAATCGGCGCGAAGGAACGGTAACTTCAAGGACATTTTTTGCTTCTTTGGTGGTAAAACCTAGGCGATCAAAAACATTTATGATGGTCTCATTTTCTAAAGTGGTTCCTAATACATTGTTAATATCTTCTTTGGTAATTTTAATTGTTTTGATGTCTTTTTTTACTTTATCATAAATAATACTTCCAGAGCAGATCTCGGCGGTAGCATATTTTTCTAATAAATGGCAAGCTCTTTCGATGCTTGTGTAAGTCATTTCCCAGTCTAGTCCTTTTTCGAAGCGATTAGAAGCTTCACTTCTTAAAATCTTTTTGCTGGTTTTTCTGACGCGTACTGAGTCAAAAATTGCGGATTCGATGATGATTTCTTTGGTATCTTGTTCGACTTCGGTTGTAAGTCCCCCCATTACTCCGGCTAAGCCTATAGCTTCTTTGGGAGTGGCAATGACAATGTCTTCTTTGGATAAAATTCTTTCTTGGTTGTCTAAAGTCATTAATTTTTCTTGCTCTTTAGCATTGCGAACAATTAGGGTATTGCCAAGGCGAGTGGCATCGTAGAAATGTAGAGGTTGTCCGGTTTCTAACATGACATAATTAGAAATATCGACCACATTATTGATCGGGCGAATGCCACAAGCGATTAATCTATTTTGAATGAATTTTGGACTTTCTGCTATTTTTATATTTTTGGCTTTTTTGGCGATATAAAGACTACAATCTGGAGTTTCTACTTTGACTTGAAAGCTATCTTTTATTGGTTCTTTGATTTCTTGGTGGTTTATTTCGATTGGGTTTACTTTTCTTTGATAAATGGCTCCTAATTCATATGCTAAACCTAACATACTTAGTTCGTCTCCACGATTTGCCGTTAATTCAAAGTCGATAATTTCATCATTTAAGCCTAAGTAAGATAACGGATCTTCTCCGATTTTGGCGTCTGTTCCTAATTCAGCAATCCCTTCAATATCTTCTTTTTTTAAGAATTTATGGTCTAAACCTAATTCTTTGATGGAACATAACATTCCGTTGGAGACACATCCACGAATAATACCTTTTTTGATGATTCCTCCTGGTAGAGAGGCTCCGTCTTTGGCAACGATTACTTTTAATCCTACTTTGACGTTAGGCGCACCGCAGACGATGTCTAAAACATCGCTTCCGATATTGACTTTACACAAATGAAGATGATCGCTATCGGGGTGATCTTTTACTTCTTCAATGCAACCGATGACTAAATTTGTGGCTTGGATGAAAGGGCCTGCGGAATCATACTCATTCCCGACTCTAACCATGTCTTGGGCGATTTCGTTTATGCTTTTATCGGCAATATCAATATAGTCTTGAATAAAGTTTCTTGATAGTATCATTTTTATTCTCCATCCTTTCTATCAAATTCTTGCAAAAATCGAAGGTCATTTTGATACATTAGGCGAATATCCGGAATTCCGTAGCGGAACATGGTTATTCTATCCCAACCTGGTCCAAAGGCAAATCCGCCCCAAACTTCTGGGTCGTAGCCATTCATTCTTAAAACGTTAGGGTGAACCATTCCGGCGGCGAAAACTTCAATCCACCCGGTCTGTTTGCATAGACTGCAACCTTTTCCATGGCATTTGAAGCAAGTCACATCGACTTCATAAGAAGGCTCTGTGAAAGGAAAATAACTGGGACGAAAGCGCAAATCTAGATTACTGCCTAACATTTTTCTGGCAAAAATTTCTAAAGTTCCTTTTAAGTCGGCTAAAGAAACATGGTTTTCTTTTTTATCAATGACAAGTCCTTCAATTTGGGAAAATTGTGGGGCATGAGTGGCGTCATCTTCTCTTCGATAGGTTTTTCCTGGAACAATAATTCGAATGGGATCTTTTCCTTGATAGGCCATCATATATCTGGCTTGTACAGAAGAGGTTTGGGTACGAAGTAAATAATCTTTTGTAATATAGAAACTATCCTGCATATCTCTAGCGGGATGTCCTTTGGGTAAGTTTAATCGCTCAAAGCAATATTCATCGCTTTCTAATTCGGGTCCAGATACGACATCGTAGCCCATAGAGACAAATAAGTCTTCGATCTCTTCTATGGCAAGACTCATTGGATGTTTGCTTCCGCGTCTGATTTTGGTTGATGGAAGGGTTATATCCATTTGTTCACTTTCTAATTTTTTCTTGATCGCTTCTTGCTCTAAGTTCTCTTTTAGGGATTGATACTTTTCTTGAAAGAGAATCTTTAATTCATTCATGGCTTGACCAAATTGTTTTTTTTCTTCTTTTGGTAAGTCTTTGATTTTGGTACTAAGCTCGCTAATGAATCCTTTTTTTCCTAAGTATTTTACTTTTATATCATTTAACTCTTGTAGGCTGATGATTGTTTCAAAATCATAATTCATTTGTTTTTTTAATTCTTCTATTTTATCCATTTTTTCTCTCCACCTTTTTTTAATATTTTCATGATTTCGTTTCTTTTTTCTTTTAATCCATTTCCCCCACTCATTTGTGATGGTAATTTTATCACGTAGGGTTGTAGGGAAAGAAGTTCATTATCATCTTCTAAAATGCAATAATCGGTAATTTCTTGATGCCTATTTAGGTAAGATGTGATTTCTTCTTCTCGTGAATTTTCTTTTGGGGTAAAGTCATAAACTTCTAGTCCAGCTTCTCGTAATGTATGGATTAAATATTTCATTACTCGATTATGATGCCAGGCAAAGTAATCGATGTTTTTTATTGAGGAAGAAATCACAATTTTTGCTTCCATCGTTTGAACAATTTCTTTTAAAATTTCTTGCATTTTCTTTATCATTGTATCCATTTCTTGGTAAGTATCCAAGACTCCATTGAAATCTAAAAAGACAACATTCATTTTCGTTCAACTATTTTCTAACATATTGATAAATTCTTCTTTAGAAACTTTGTTTAAGTATTGATTCATTTTTTTGATAAAGTCATGATGTGGTAAAAGCAATTCCT
The DNA here is from genome assembly GCA_934132915.1 of uncultured Bacilli bacterium. The sequence continues at coordinate 129 of CAKPAK010000027.1, read as the reverse complement.
CTATTCTTTCTCTTACAAGATAATCGGCATTTTTCATTCCTAACTTGATTAAATAGCGAATATTTAATTCGACATCTCTTCGATCGTGTGCAAGAGAAGCCAGTTGGTATGTTTTTTTGGTTAATAATT
>CAKPAK010000026.1 GCA_934132915.1 uncultured Bacilli bacterium | reverse complement strand
ATTCAACGCCAACCCTTCCTCCCGTAATATTTCTTGAACAGGGATCCGTTTGGTAAGTTAAATTTTCTGGATCAATTTTCCTCAAAAGAAAATCTAACTCTTTCAAAAAGTCAGGAATACTTAATCTTAAAATCAGATAACCAATATCATTATATTGATAAAAGGAAGGAATTTTTTGTTTAATGAGCAAATCATCTTGAACTTCTCTTAAAAGAGAAATAACTTCTTCGAAAGTTAAATAATCCAAACGCTTTTTGGTCTTTAAAGCAGCGGTAAAATTCATAATTTCCCGAACCGAACAATCTAAAGAAAAAAAGGGTTGAATATGATGAACAACGGTTTCTAATGACTCCCCATGAAGTTGAAGAAGACGATAAACCACAACCGAAGTAAGTAACTTACTAATAGAGTCAAAAGAAAAATAAGTATTTTCTAAAACCTCTTGTCCGCTAAGCTTTTGATACCCACCAAAAATTTCCAATTCATAGTATCGATTTTTGATTCCCGCTTCAAAACCCAAAGTAATTTTTTCTTCCAATAAAGAAGCAAAGTCTTGAACAAATATCTCCAATAAAAAAGAAACCGCTTCATCCAAAGAACCTTCCTTTTCTTTCTTTAAAATATAAGCAAATTGCCAAAATAATTCTTCCTCTTTTTTGAAAATAGGAAGTTGTTCAAATAAAGCACGCATTTTTTTCTGTTCCGCTAATAATTGATACCCCATCATCAGTCACTCCTTTTTTATCATTTTAGCGCATTCTCTTCATTTTACAAGATCTTTTTTCAAGAAAGCAAGAATTTTGAAGAAGAATATTAGAATTTTTTGTTGCTTCGGTCCCTAATCTCTTGCTCTTCATGCGAAGAACATGCTATAATAAAAGTATCTTAATCAGTAGAAAGAGGGAAAAGTTATGCAACATATTTTCATTTTAGGATCTAGAGGTTATCAAGCCAAGTATGGCGGTTGGGAGACTTTTGTGACCAATTTAGTGGATCATTATCACGATAAAAATACCATCATCTGTGTAGGAGAATTAACCGATCAAAAAGAGAAGGATAAAACTTTAAAAAAAATCCATTCCAATTTATATCTTTATTTTTTCTATGTCCAAAATCAAAGTAGTGCAAAAATGTTTTTCTATACCATTAAATCTTATTTAAATACCCTAAACTATATTAAAAAAAATCATCTTCAAAATGCCTATCTTTACATTTTAGGATTAAAATTAGGCCCTTTATTAGCCTTTCATCACAATCTACGAAAAAAATATCACATCAAAATCTATATCAATCCCGATGGATTAGAGCATCTTAGAAAAAAATGGAATAAAATCATTCAAAAATGTTTTCTTCTTTCTGAGTGGTCAATGGTTAGAAATAGTGATCTTGTAATTTGTGATGGCCTAGGAATTGAAAAATACATCAATAAAAAATATCCCAAAGCCAAAACAACTTATATTGCGTATGGCACAAATTGGTATGACTTTTCCCAAATTCCCGAAAAAAATATTTTAAAAGAATACAACTTAAAAAAAGACGACTATCTTTTAATGGTAGGAAGATGTGTTCCTGAGAATAACTATGAATTTGTCATTCAAGAATTTATGCAAAGCAACATCAAAAAAAAATTAGTCATTATCACCAATCTAAGTAAAAGTCCTTATTACCTAGAACTAAAAGATAAAACCAACTTTGAAAAAGACAAAAGAATCCTCTTTATCAATGGTGTGTACGATCCAGAAAAATTAGCCACCATCCGCAAAAATGCTTATCTCTATATTCATGGACACTCAGTAGGAGGAACAAACCCTAGCTTAATCGAAGCGCTTTCTTTAACCGATTTAAATCTTTTGTATGATGTTTGCTTTAACCGCGATATTGGCCAAAATACTTGTTTGTATTTTAAAGAAAAAGGCAGTCTGACCAACCTTTTCGCGCACCCAAAATACTTAGAAGAAAAAAAGAAAGAGTTAGGTCCACAAGCCAAAGAAAGAGTCTTAAAAAATTTCACTTGGGAACGAATCGTAAAACAATATCAAGAAGTATTTTCCCCAAGCCAAACCAAAACAAAACAAAAAAAGGAGAAGAACGCATGAAAGAAAAAAAGAATTTTTTTTACCGCACCATTTTCTCAAAAATTGAAAAATTTTTGTATTTAAGCAAAAAAGCCATTTATTTTGCTTGGTATCGCCACCACTTTCTTATTCCCCCAAGAGTGATGCTCCAATATATGAAATCATTTAAAATTGCCTTAAAAAGGGGAGGAAGCACTTCCAATTTGTTCACCAATCAAAAAGCCTATGCCAAATATTTAGAAGAACAAAGAAACGGTCCCCATACGGCGACCTTTTCTTATCAACCCCAAATCAGTTTTATTGTGCCTACCTATAATGTTTCTAAAAAATTATTAACAGAATGCTTAGACAGTCTCTTAGCACAAACTTATCGCAATTTTGAAATCTGTATTAGTGATGATCATTCCACCAAGGAAGAGACGCTTGAAGTATTAAAAGAATATGAAAAAAAATATGATCAAGTTCATGTGGTTTATCGCCAAGAAAATGGCATGATTAGTGCCGCTTCCAATACCGCAATTGACATGGCACAAGGAGAATTTATTGCCCTAATCGATAATGATGACACCATTGAAGCAGACAGCCTTTACTACATTGTAGAATCCCTAAATCAAAATCCCAAACTAGACTTTATCTATAGCGATGAAGATAAAATCGACTTTAAAGGAAACTTCATGGAGCCACACTTCAAACCAGACTTTTCCCCCGATACCTTAATGGGGGTAAATTATATTTGCCATCTTAGCGTCATTCGCCGTAGCTTGGTGCAAAAAATAGGTGGCTTTCAAAGCGAATATGACGGCAGCCAAGACTATGACTTATTCTTAAGATTAACGGAACAAACCACCCAAATTCACCATATTGAAAAAATTCTTTATCATTGGCGCCAAACGCCTACTTCAACAGCGGGATATTTAGGAAATAAAAGTTATGCCTACCAAGCCGGAAAAAAAGCTTTAGAAGCAAGCCTCAAAAGAAGACATATCAAAGGCCAAATCTTAGATAATCCTAGAGTAAGCACTTACTTAGTGAAATATCAAACCAACAACCCCCTAATTAGCATCATCATCCCCATCAAAGATCAAGCAAAAGTAACCAGAAAATGCTTAGAATCCTTATATCAAAAAAATACTTATTCCCATTTTGAAATCATTATCATCGATAATGGTAGCCAAGAAAAAGAAACCAAAAAACTACTAGAAGAATACCAAAAACACAAAAATTTTAAAGTAAAAAGAATCGATCGAGAATTCAATTATTCCTATTTAAATAATGAAGGCGTCAAAATCGCAAAAGGGAAATATTTACTATTCTTAAATAACGATACCGAAATCATTCAAGAAGATACCTTAGAATGGATGGTTGGCTATGCCGCACAACCACACATCGGTTGCGTTGGGGTAAAATTATTATATCCAGACAAACTCGTTCAACATGCTGGCGTTGTTTTAGGATTTGGTGGAGTCGCTGGACATATTTACGTCGCAAATAGTTACCACGACAACGGCCTTTTTGGTCGACTCGTTATGCCCTACAATTACACCGCCGTAACAGCAGCCTGTCTCATGATCGAAAAGAAAAAATTCCAACAAGTTGGTGGCTTTGACGAAAATTTAAAAGTGGCGCTAAATGACGTCGACTTAAACTTAAAAGTTTTATCCAAAGGCTATTACAATGTCTGCTTGTCCAATGTGGAAGTTCTTCACGCCGAAAGCAAAAGCCGTGGCTATGAAGCAAGTAAAGAAAAGCAAAATCGCTTCCAAAAAGAGCAAGACTATATGCGAAATAAATGGAAACACACCTTAGATAAAGATAAATTCTTTAGCACCCATAATTTTTAAAAAGAGTGCTTAAAAAAGCACTCTTTTAACAACAATTTGAGCCATGAGGACGATTATTGCAACCATTACCCCAGAACAAAATAAAGAAAATAATTAAAACAATAATAATGATCCAAAACCAATTACCTCCGCCATATCCATCATAGCCCATTCCAGAAGCAGGATAGCCATATCCATATCCGTACATCATATCACCACCCAATAACAGTATATTAAACCACTTGCAAAAGAAACATAGCAGATACCTATTTTTTGTTGTCCGAAGGAGGAAGTTTCATGTTAAAAAGAAAAGAATTAAAAAATACCGCCAAAAAAACGGTAAGTTGTCACTATTTTAAAAATGTCCTTTTTGTATTCCTTTGTTCCCTCCTTTTAACCGGAGGATTCAACTATACGACCAAAAACATCCAACCACTTGAATTTCATGATCAAAAAATCAGCCACCTCTTAAGAAACAAAAGCTTAACTTCAAGTGAAATATTTGATGAATTATTAGAAAAAACAAATACCAAACCAAAACTTGAACAAAAAATCACGAGCAAATATACCAAAGGGGTAATTTCTTACTTGATCAATCAAATGCTAAATAGTCATTCTCTTATTTTTACCCTCTTAAACACCATGAATAAAGCTTTATTTGCCAATCGGATAAATCGAACAATTACCATCATTTTCAGTAATTTTTTCATCACCATGGTAGGAATTTTTTTCTTCAATGCCATAGAAGTAGGGAAGTGTCGCTATTTTCTCGAAAAAAGACGCTATCCAGAAACCAAGATTGATCGACTATTCTTTCCTTACCAATCCAAAAAAACACTGCATATTTCCTATATTTTATTTCTAAAATCTCTCTACCAATTTCTTTGGAACTTTACCATTATCGGAGGAATAATTAAATATTATCAATACAAAATGATTCCTTATCTCTTAGCCGAAAATCCCAATCTTTCAAAAGAAGAAGTATTCGATCTATCTAAACAACTCACAACCACAAAAATAAAAAACTTATTCTTTCTTGATCTATCTATGTTAGGCTGGGATTTTCTAAAAATCATCACACTAAACTTAAGTGGCATTTTTTATTCAAATATTTATAAAGAATCTTTATCTGCTGAAGTATACATGTCATTAAGAGAAGAATACCTAACTAGTCACCAAAAAAATAAAAGTCTAAATGACGCCTTTCTTGCAATAAACAAAGAAAATCTCCCAACCTATCCCGAAGAAAAAGGAAATACAACCTTAAAAAATAAAATCTTTCAACTAGATTATAACAAAAACTATTCTCCCAAAACTTACCTTTTATTTTTTATGACATTTTCAATGATTGGCTATTTCTGGGAAGTATTCCTTCATCTTGTTAGCGATGGAACTTTCATTAACCGCGGAACCATGCACGGACCTTGGTTACCCATTTACGGTTTTGGTGGCATTTTAATCCTGATTCTCTTAAAAAAATATCGCCATCAACCATTTCAATTATTTATTGCAACCTTTCTTTTATGTGGCATAATCGAATATACAACCGCTTGGTTTCTTGAAACTTTCCAACATTTAAAATATTGGGATTATACGGGCTATTTCTTCAATATTAAAGGACGTATCTGCCTAGAAGGTCTTCTCGTTTTTGGCTTAGGAGGATGTGGTTTTACTTATCTTATTGCCCCTCTTTTCGATAACATTTACCAAAAAATCAATCCCCACCTAACCAATCTAATCTGTGTCATTTTCTTACTTTGCTTTAGCGGTGACTTGATTTATTCCACCATAAACCCAAATACCGGAGAGGGAATTTCGCAAGAAGTGATCATTTTAAAAGAAAAATACTGATCAAGCTTTAAAATAAGGAATAAGCAGAAAGCAGACACCAAAAAGATGTAAACTATCTCTTCATCTCTTGACGACAACCATCCGTTAAGTGGTAAAATGATAATATCACAAGTATCTCTTGCGAGAAAAAAGAAAAAGGAGTTGATAACCAATGAATCGTTTAGTCGTTTATTACAGTTATACAGGAAATACCAAAAAAGTCGTCTCTATGATTCAACAAAGAATTTCCTGCGATGTCCTAGAAATTCAACCCACTCATCCATTTTCCCAAAATTACCAGGAAGTTGTGGATGAATATCAAAACAATTCTATCGACAATAAAGAAGTAGAAATAGAACCAATTCACTTCAATTTAGAGAAATACGATGAAATCATCATCGGCACACCCGTTTGGTGGTATACCATTTCTCCACCCATTATTACTTTTTTAAAGAAGTATGATTTAACGGGGAAGACAATTTATCCCTTTGCCACTAACGCAGGTTGGCTTGGCCATTCTTTTACTGATATAGAAAAATTGTGTCCAAACAGCAAAGTAGCACCAGGAATGAATATTGTCTTTGACGCAAATACACGAGACAAATGCATCACCAGTGAAGAAAAAATCAATAATTGGATAGATCATCTATCCAAAAAGGAGGAGAAAACGAAATGAAAAGTTTAATTATTTATTTTTCTCATACAGGAGAAAATTATATGCAGGATGGAATCAGAAATATCACCGTTGGTAATACCGAAATTGTTGCCAACTATCTTCAAGAAATAACCGGAGCAGATCGATTTAAAGTAGAACCCGCAAAAGAATATCCTTATTCTTACCAAGAATGCTGTGATGTTGCCAAAGAAGAACTAGAAAATAACAAAAGACCAGCAATTAAAGAACCACTAAAATCGATTGAAGATTATGATACAATCTATATTGGAGGTCCCATTTGGTGGGGACATTACCCTTGCTGTTTATTTACAGCTTTAGAAAATTTAGATTTTAAAGGAAAAGTGGTTTATCCTTTTTCTACCCATGAAGGATCAGGACTAGGAAATATCCTTTCCGACGTGCAAAAAATATGCGTAGGCGCGGAGATTAAAGGTGGTCTTGCGATTCAAGGAAGTGATGCCATAAATGCAAAAGCAAGAATTGAAAGATGGTGCAAAAAATGATTAAACAAACCGCAGGCAGAGATCAATTAGGAACACTAGCCCCAAAGTTTGCCCATTATAACGATGATATTTTATTTTGAGAAAACTGGAATGATGAATCTATCGATTTAAAGACCAGATGTATCATCACCGTTGTTGCCTTAATGTCATCAGGAATTATCGATAGTTCTTTAACGTATCACTTGGAAAATGCCAAAAAAATGGCGTGACAAAAGAAGAAATCGTAGGAATAATTACCCATACAGCCTTTTATGTAGGATGGCCCAAAGGATGGAGTGTATTGAATTTAGTAAAGGAGGTATGTAAAGATGAATAAAGAAGAATTTACTAAAACAAATATTTTTGGTCTAGGAGAACCAAATATTAATTTTCAACAATATTTTATCGGAAATAGTTACCTAAATCCTTTAACACCAGTTAGAGAAAGTGCCGTATTTTTAGCAAATGTCACTTTTGAGCCAAAATGTAGAAATAATTGGCATATTCATCATGCGACAAAAGGTGGTGGTCAAATTTTAATTTGCACCGCTGGATATGGTTGGTATCAAGAAGAAGGGAAAGAAGCCATTCGCTTAAAACCTGGCATGGTAATTACAATCCCAGCAAACGTAAAACATTGGCACGGCACCCAAAAAGACGCATGGTTTAGTCATATTGCAGTCGAAGTCCCAGGAGAAAAGACTTCAAATGAGTGGTGTGAACCAGTTACCGATGAAGAATATGATAAACTAGGTTAAGCATAAAAATAAGGCAAGAACGGGAAAAATCCTTCTCTTATTTCAAAAATCAATACTTAATTCTAATCAAATTAAGTATTTTTTTTAAATTTTAAGAAAAAATTAAGAATTGCTTTTTTTATCTATGCTATAATGAGAATAAAGATGCTTATTGAAAGGAAGAATAGGAACATGTTTCATATTTTAGTTGTAGATGATGAAAAAGAGATTGCTGATTTGGTAGAAATTTATTTGAAGAATGAAAATTACATCGTTGATAAATATTATTCTAGTCAGGATATTTTAAAAGATATTGATAATTTAAAAGTTGATCTTGCAATATTAGATGTTATGATGCCGGATATGGATGGTTTTTCTTTATGTAGAAAGATAAGAGAGAAGTATAATTTTCCCATTATTTTTGCAACGGCTAAAGTAGAAGATATGGATAAAATTACCGGACTTAGTATTGGGGCGGATGATTATGTAACCAAGCCATTTCAACCACTTGAATTACTTGCTAGGGTGAAGGCTCAATTAAGAAGGTATAAGAAATATAATCAGGAAACTAATGACAATACAAAAAATGAAATTGACTTTCGGGGCATACGGATTAACTATGATACCCATGAATTTTTCTTTAATGAAAAACCAATCGAACTGACGAAAACAGAATTTTCTATTTTATGGGAACTTTGTGTTAATCGAGGAAATGTGGTAAAAAGTGATGATTTATTTTCTAGAGTTTGGAAGGAGAAGTATTATTTAAAAGATAACAATACGATTATGGTACATATTAGGCATTTAAGAGAAAAAATGAATGATGGAGGAAAGATGCCTAAATATATTAAAACAGTCTATGGAATGGGGTATAAAATTGAAAAATAATCATATGGAAGTTGTGGTAAAAAATACTTTTTTTGCCTTTATTGCTAAATGTATTATTGGGCTTGTTTTAATGGGAATTATTTTAATTGTTATGGCTGAGGTAATTTCTAATTCAGATTTTCAATGGCTATATGATACTTTCCCTCATTTCTATCTTTTTTTGGTAAATTTATATCATCTTATTTTTGATCGTGGTTATTTTCTTTTTATTGCATTCTTTCTTGCTTTGGGGATGGTTTTAATTTTTTTATATCAATTATTAAAAAAAATTTATTCCTATGCCTTTTCTATTTCAGCATCCGCAGACCAATTATTTGATCCAAATATTGAATACATCAATTTACCTCCAGAAATGGTAGAGGTAGAAAAAAAATTAAATCATTTTAAAAGACAAGCCATTCAAAATGAAAAGTTAGCTAGAGAAAATGAAGAAAAGAAGGATGAATTAATTGTCTATCTTGCTCATGACATTAAAACCCCACTGACTTCGATGATTGGTTATTTATCTTTATTAAGTGAGGTAAAAGATATGCCAGAAGAACAAAGAGAAAGGTATATTGATATTGCCCTAGATAAATCTTATCGCCTGGAAGAATTAATTAATGAATTATTTGAGGTGGCTAGGTTTAACTCAGAAAAAATTATTTTAGAAAAAGAAGAACTAAATCTAAATTTAATGTTTGCTCAAATGATTGATGATTTTTATCCCATCTTAAAAGAAATGGATAAAGAAATTACGTTTTGTGCCAATGAAGAAATTATATTATATGCTGATTCGGATAAGTTAAGTCGTGTCTTTAATAATTTAATTAAAAATGCAATTTATTATAGTAAAGAAAAAACGAGTATCAAAGTAACGGCTAAGGAAGAAGGAAAGAAAGTTATTGTCGAAGTTACCAATCAAGGAAAGCAAATTCCTAAAGAAAAGTTAGATCGTATTTTTGAAAATTTTTATCGTCTTGATTCTTCAAGGACAAGTAAGACGGGTGGCAGTGGCCTAGGTCTTGCTATTGCTAAAGAAATTGTTGAACTTCACCAAGGGAAAATATCTGCTACTAGTGAGCAGAATGAAACCACTTTTACAGTAGTTTTACCGAAAAAATAAGGATTAAGAAAATCTTAAGATTTTTATAAGAAGAAATTAAAGAATAATCATAGATTACTTAGTACAATAAAATTGTATTAATTTTTCGATGATTTTTTTGTTTCTTCAATTAAAACTTTTAATGGATTTGAAAAATTTAGGTAAAGGTGGTGATCTTTCTTGAAGAAAAGAAGAGGTAAATTTTTATTTATTTTGATTATCTTTTTTGTCCTTTTTGGAAGAAGAAATCATTATATAAGTGAGGTATTTCAGAAAATAAACGCTCTTAAAAGTATGCAAAATATAGGTCAAAAAAATGCTTTAGATTCACTTTACTCTCTACAAGATGAAAATCAAGATATTGCTAAAATATTAGAGCGTAAGAGTGAGTATCCCTCTATTTTATTGGAGATGTTATCTAGAAATACCGATATGACAGATTATGTACTTAACTATCAAGAAAACCAAGGAAAAGTATTTTCTGATACAATTGATAAAGTTAGTGTAGGTGAGTACCCTCTATTACTTCAATATGATAAAAGATGGGGATATGGAATTTATGGTGATGAAGTAATGGCGATAAATGGCTGTGGGCCAACTGCGGTCGCTATTGTTATTGCTGGATTAACTAGCCGAAATGACATTACTCCCTATGATGTTGCTCTTTATTCCTATACCAATGGATATTACCAAGATGGGACAAGTTGGTCCTTCTTTACGAAGGGGGTAGAATATTTTGGAATCAAAGGAACAGAAATTCCCTTGTCAAAATCAGCAATGATACAAGAACTAAAGCAAGGACATCCTATTATTTGTAGTATGCGAAAAGGAGATTTTACCACGACTGGTCATATTATTGCCATAACAGGAATGAAAGAGGATAAATTTATTGTTCGAGACTCTAATAGTAGAAAGAGAAGTAATCAGTTATGGCGCTACGAAGAGATTGAAGGGCAGATTAAAAATCTATGGGCTTATCAAGTTATTCAGAAATAAAAAATACTGAAATAGAATTTTAATTAATAAAAGGAGAAGGAAATAAATATGAAAGAAGAAAGAAAAACAAAAATTTTATTAGGAATTTATTTAATCTTATTGATTTGGATTATTCTATTTAAACTTTCTTTTTTTAGTGAAGAACTAGAGAGATTTAGAAGGATTAATCTAATTCCATTTTATTATTCTACAAAGACCAAATTTCAGCTTCGGGAAGTTTTGGATAATGTTTTCATCTTTATTCCATTAGGAATTCTTTTAAAGATGGAAGGAATAGAGAATAAAAAAGTTATTGGTTGTGGTTTTATCTTTAGTTTTATTTTAGAATCGATGCAATTTATTCTTGCTATTGGTGCATCAGATATTACTGATGTGATTACTAATACAACAGGTACCCTTATTGGTCTTGGTATTTATCTTTTCTTAAGTAAAGTCATTAAAGATGATAGAGGGGTAAATAAAATATTGAATGCCTTAGGAATTATTGGGACAATTCTTTTTCTTGGCTTTATTTCTTTACTAATCATGAACAACTAAATCAGTATTTTTTGTGTGTTACAAAATTGTAATATACAAGTTGGATGGGAATGTCAATTTTTAAGAAAAAAGGTGCTATAATGGGTAGGTGAGATGAATTTTTAAGAGAATGGGGAAGAAAATGAAGAAGATATTAATTGTTGAAGATGAAGAAGTTATTCGTTTAGAATTAAAAACTTTATTAGAAAATGCTGGTTATCAAGTTGTTTTGCTTACTGATTTTGAACATGCTAGGGAAGAAATAAAGAAAGCGAAGGTGGATTTAATTTTATTAGATATTAATTTACCAGGCATAAATGGAGAGATTTTATTAAGAGAGATTCGAAAAGAGTCTAATGTTCCTGTTATTATGGTTACAAGTAGAGTAAGTGAAGTGGATGAGGTGTTATCCATCTCAAGTGGGGCGGATGACTATATCACCAAGCCTTATCATCCAACAATTTTACTTCTTCGCATTCAAAATATTTTTAAACGGATGGAGAATAAGCTTGATGATTTATTTTATGATGAGGTTATCGTTAATCCGAAAAAAGGAATGCTAGAAAAAGAGGGACATATTTTAGAACTGACTAAAAATGAGATGATTATCTTTACTTATCTTTTGAATAATCGAGGAAAGATTGTGACTCGAGATGCTTTAATGACCGATTTATGGAACAATAATGAATTTATTAATGACAATGCCCTAACGGTAAATATCAGTCGTTTAAGAAGTAAATTACAAGAGTTTAATCTTCATGATAGAATTGAGACGAAAAAAGGACAGGGGTATAAATTATTATGAGTTTAAAAAAATACTTATGGGATAAATTTGTTGAAATATTTATTGTTTTAACTAGTCTTATTATCGAAATTTTATTACTGAATGCTTTTAAGGTAGAAATCTCTTTAAAAATTGCCTTAATATTAATCTTTGTGGTTACTTTTCTTCTTCTTTTTCTCATTGATTATTTCAAAAAACATTCCTTTTATCAAGACCTAGTTTGTACTTTAGATAGTTTAGATCAAAAATACTTAATTTTAGAAATGATCCATCAACCAAATTTTTATGAAGGAGAGATTTTTTATCAAACATTATATGAGATTAATAAATCAATGATAGAAAAGATTAATGAGTATCGGCTAAATATTTGTGATTTTAAAGAATATGTAGAGATGTGGATTCATGAAGTAAAAATTCCTATTTCTAGTTTAACTTTATTAAATCATAATCATCCAAACGAAATTGAGAAGAGTTATATTCAGCAAATTCGAAAGTTAGATCATTATATTGATCAAATTTTATATTATGTAAGAAGTGAAAATGCTTCTAGAGATTATTTGATTCAAGAAAAAGATTTAAAAGAAATAATTAAGAATGTTGCCCTAAAGGAGAAGGATGATTTATTAGAAAATGACGTTAAATTAGAGGTAAATGTAGGAAGGATAAAGGTTTTAACGGATGCCAAATGGTTAGAATTTATTTTAAGCCAGATTATTAATAATAGTATTAAGTATCAAAGAATAGATGTAGCATCAGAAATAAAGATAGAAGCAAGAGTAGATGGAGATAAAATATTTTTAAGTATTTTAGATAATGGAATTGGCATTCCTGAGGGAGATATTCCTAGAGTGTTTGAAAAATCCTTTACAGGAAGCAATGGCCGACTTAGAGCAAAATCAACAGGAATGGGACTTTATATTGCGAAAAAGTTATGCGAAAAGTTAGGACACAAAATTAAGATTGAATCTAAGATAGGAGAATATACCAAAGTTACAATTATTTTTTCTAATAATGATTTTTATCGGATGAAGTAAAGAAAAAGTATTTTTAAATCATTCAAAAAGACATATTGCATATTAGATAGCGGTATGTTAAAATTTTAATGGAGGGATAAAAAATGAAAAGTAACTTAAAGGGGATCGGGGTTGTTCTTGTTCTGGTTATCATTGTTGCTATGACATTAACAGGAATTTATAATGGATTGGTGAACAAAAGAGAAGAAGTAGAGAATAAAATGGCGGATATTTCTGTTCAATTAGAAAGAAGAGCAGATTTAATTCCTAATTTGGTGAGTACAGTAAAGGGATATGTTAGTCATGAAGAAAAGGTAATTGATAATGTTACAACGGCTCGTGAAAATTTAATACAAGCAAAAAATGTAGAGGATAAAGCGGAAGCAAATCAAAAATTAACTGATGCTTTAAATGCTCTAACCGTTGTTGTTGAGAATTATCCAGATTTAAAAGCGAATACGAATTTTATTAATTTGCAAGATGAACTTGCCGGTACTGAAAATCGAATTGCTGTTGCTAGAAAGGATTATAACGAAGCCGTTAAAAATTATAATCAAGAAATAAAAAAATTTCCTCAAGTTTTATTCGCTCGTTTATTTGGGTTTAGTGATGAAAAATATTTTGAAGCAAAGGAAAGTGCGAATAATGTTCCACAAGTTAGTTTTGACTAAGTGTAAAGCACTTTTCTTTCTTTTTATTCTTTTCTTTTTTCCTTTTTCTGTTGAGGCAGTAGTAAAACCAACGAATGATTTTTATGTAAATGATTATGCCCAGATACTAACAAGCCAAACCAAAGAGTATCTTATGAAAAAAAGTATTACCTTACAAAAAAAATCGGGCATTCAAATTGTGGTTACTACAGTAAAAAACTTAGAAGGAAAATCAATAGAAGATTATTCTCTAGAATTTGCTAGAACGGCTGGAATTGGAAACAAAGAGGAAAATAATGGCATATTAATTTTAATTGCCTATCAAGAAAGAGAATTAAGAATAGAAGTAGGATATGGATTAGAAGGAATCATTACAGACGGTAAGGCAGGAAGAATTAGAGATAATGATATGATTCCATCCTTAAAAAAGAATGATTGGGATAGTGGAATCAAAAATGGATATGACGCAATATATCAAGAAATTGTTAAGGCCAAAAATTTAAACTTAGAAGAAAGTGATTCAACAGTAAATGATAATCTTTTACAGGAAGCAAATAAATACGCTTACTTAGGAATAGGAATTGGTCTTGTTTTGGGAATGATACTTAGAGTTTATTATCAGTTCAAAAAGAATAAATCAAAAATAAAATTTGCAATTTTTTATTTTCTTTTCTGTTTTATTCTTTTTCAAATTTTATCACGATTGAGTTTTGCTACTTTAGCAAGTTTATTTTTTCCTTACCAACCATTAGCCTTCTTATTAGCCTTTTTTGTAAATATAAGTTATTCTAGTGGAGGTCGCTTCCGTTCTTCATCTCGAGGAGGATTTTCTGGTGGAGGTGGTTCTTTTGGTGGCGGAGGTGCCTCAGGAAAATTTTAGATAATCTATAAAAAATTGGCAAAGCTTTGAAAACAAGGAAATATATTTCTAAAAAATTGTGTGAAATTTAAGATATAGATTTTTCTTAACTTTAAAATAAAAGATAGTAAAATCATTTTGATTCTAGATCATAATTTTTGAAATTGGAGGTTCTTATGAAGAAAAAAAGAATGAATATTATCATTTTGTTATTAAGTGTATTCTTTGTTTTCTGTTTACTTGGTTATTATTTTATTTGTAATCAAAAAGAAGATATAAGAAAAGAGAATTTAATTATGAAAGAAACGATATCTCCCAATGAAGATTATGTAGACTCAGAGAAAGATAAAGTATTTTATACCATAAAAGTTTATCAAAATGATCATCATATTATAGTAAGATCAAGTTCAAATTCTGCCTTTACTAAGAAGATGGAATATAAAATAAAATATGATAAAAAGATTACCAAAGAGGATATTCAGATTGAATGGACAACTTTAATGGGAGATACGAATTATACCAAAGAAAATGAAATTGCCGTTGCAGTGGTTACGTTGTCTTATCAAGGAGAAGTATTTAGCCAAAGAAAGATAAGTTTTGTTGGTAAGGCAATCGATACCGTTGTTGATGCGATAAATTAGGAATAAGAATACGTGGGAGATATTTTCATTTTTATTCAATCTTCTATCAGTAAAGAAACGAATTTTTCAGTATTTTACATAACAAAATTGTAATATTCTGTAAGATTAAAATGACGATTAATTTTTCTTTTTCTATTAAAATAGAGATTGAAAGGAGAAAAATTATGGAAAATATTTTAAAAATTGACAAAATAGAAAAATATTATGGCAATAAATCTAGTCTTACAAAGGCGATTGATCACTTATCATTTGAAGTAAAAAAAGGTGAGTTTGTTGCGATTATGGGGGCTAGTGGAAGCGGGAAGACGACACTTTTGAATTGTATTTCTACAATTGATAAGGTGACTTCAGGGCATATTTATGTAGGAGGAAATGACATTACAAAGTTAAAAGGAAATCGTTTGAATCAGTTTCGAAGGGAAGAATTAGGTTTTATTTTTCAGGACTTTAATTTATTAGATACCCTAACAGCTTATGAAAATATTGCTTTAGCGCTTTCCATCCAAAATGTAAGTGCTAATGATATTGACAAACGCGTAAAGAAAGTGGCGAAAGAGTTAGATATTAGTGAGGTACTAGAGAAATATCCTTATCAGATGAGTGGTGGGCAAAAGCAGCGAGTTGCTAGTGCTAGGGCAATTGTTACCAATCCTAAACTTATCTTAGCGGATGAACCATCTGGAGCCTTAGATTCAAAATCGGCAAAAATGTTATTGGAAAAATTTTCTTATTTAAATCAAGAAATCCAAGCAACAATTTTAATGGTTACCCATGATGCTTTTACTGCGAGTTATGCAACAAGAGTTATCTTTATTCAAGATGGAAAAATCTTTAATGAAATTAATAAAGGAACGGATACAAGACGAGAATTTTTTGATAAAATTATTGATGTTGTAACGTTACTGGGTGGTGATTTAAATGATGCTCTTTAAGTTATCACTAAAAAATATTCATAAGAGCATAAAAGATTATACCATCTATTTCTTTACTTTAATTTTAGGCGTTGCTATTTTTTATGTCTTTAATGCGATTGAGGATCAAACCGTTATGTTAAATGTTTCTTCTTCTCTTTATGAAATCATCAAACTTCTTATTAATATTCTTTCTAGCGTTAGTGTATTTGTTTCTTTTATTTTAGCTTTTCTAATTATTTATGCGAGTAGATTTTTAATGAAAAGACGAAATCGCGAGTTTGGCATTTATCTAACTTTAGGAATGAGTAAGAGGAAAATCTCGTTTATTTTATTTTTAGAAACCTTAATGATTGGGATTGCTTCTTTAGTTGTTGGGTTAGGGATTGGTTTTTTACTTTCTCAATTGATGAGTATTTTGGTTGCAAATATGTTTGAAGCAGATTTAACGAATTTTGAATTTATTTTTTCTAAGGGCGCTTGTTTAAAGACTCTACTTTATTTTAGTATCATGTATTTCGTCGTGATGATTTTCAATACCATCAATGTCAGTCGATGTAAGTTAATTGATTTAATTCATTCTAATAAAAAATCAGAAAAAATAAAATTAAAAAATCCTTATCTTTGTACGATTATCTTTATTTCGTCTTGTATTACTTTAGGATATGCTTATTATTTAGTAACAGGAGGAATTGACAAATTAACAAATGCAACGGATGTTTATCTTCCAATTATTTTAGGAGGCGTTTCCACATTCTTTCTCTTTTGGTCGATATCTGGTTTAGTTTTAAAAATAGTCATGAGTATGAAGAGTATTTATTACCGAAAATTAAATAGTTTTACTTTAAGACAATTTTCTAGTAAGATCAATACCATGTCTTTTTCAATGACTATTATTTGTTTGATGTTATTTATTACGATTTGCGTGTTATCGAGTGCAATGTCGATGAAGAATTCTCTTACTAGCAATTTAAATAAGTTAGCACCTGCGGATATTGAACTAACAAAGAAAAGAAATATGACAGATGGTAGTCTTTATTCTAAGGAAAAACAGGAAGACGGAAAAATTAGTTTGATAGAAAGTTTAAATCACTTAGATTTTGATGTCGATTTGAATTTTAAAGATGTGGTAGATTTTTCTATTTATACAACAAATGAAGTAACATTAAAAGATACTTTAGGAGATTATTATGATGATACAGCTAAAGAAAAATATCCTTTGCTTCTTTATGATAAGGCTGAGTCTTTAATTCGGATAAGTGACTATAACAAAATCGCTAAAATTTTTCATTTAAAAACATATTCCTTAGCGGATGATGAATATATTGTGGTTGCAAATTATAAAGAATTATCTGAAGTAAGAGATGAAGGTCTAGCTTACAAACCCAAGATAAAAATAAATGGCAAGGAATATCATCCTAAGTATTTAAAATGTATGGATGGCTTTTATGAAATGAATAGTAGCTATGCCAATTTAGGGTTCCTTATTGTTCCAGATGACGCTGTTTTTGATGAGATGATAGAAAGTGAAACCTTGATTGCCAATTATAAAGCAAATAATATGGAGGAGAAAAAAGCAATTGAGGATAAAGTACTCGCGATGGAAAAAAATGAGTATATTCATTATACAACTTTAGAAGCCAGAACAAGAATTTATATTGCGGATGCTAGTATTGGTTTGGGAGGAATGGTAACATTTATAGGTCTTTATTTAGGAATTATCTTTTTAATTTCCTGCGCGGCGATTCTTGCCTTAAAAGAGTTATCTGAATCTAGTGATAACATTGAAAAGTTTAAAATGTTAAGAAAAATTGGGGTAGATGATGCGATGATTAATCAAGCCTTATTTCGCCAGATTGGCATCTTTTTCCTATTTCCTCTTCTAATCGCCATTATTCATTCTATCTTTGGCATAAAATTCTGTAACTTTATTTTGAGTGCTTTTGGTAATGAAAATTTATTAAATTCTATTATTGTAACGGCAATCTTTATTATTATCATTTATGGCGGTTATTTCTTCGTTACCTATTTTTGTAGTAAAAATATGATGAAAGAAAAATAATTTCACAAGAAAAATACTTATCAAGTTTAATCTCTCTTAAAAAGAATAAACAAAATAAGTATTTTTTTTAACACCCTAGAATTCTCACTAATCCCTCATCGATGTAAACTACGAAACCGCATATTTTCATTTGCTTTGATTTGCGCATTAATTTCTTCATTCAATTTGATTAATCCTCTTTTAAAATTGATTCGAGAAACAACATGCAAAAGATAAGCATCAATCATATTTAAATTAGAGTAAACCTCTTCCTTTTGACGCTCCTTAACAAATTGTTCTAATTCACAGGAAGAAACCTGACTATAATATTTAATTCTTTCTTTCGCAATTTCTAACTCTAAAGAAGATAACTTAAAGAGCATCAGTTCATCTAAAGAATGACTAGCCATAAAATCATAAACTTCTGAGTACTCTTTTGCATTAACATTCCCATCTTTATATAACTGAAATAACGATGCCATCCGCTTCATAAAACGACATTTCCGAATAAACTCTAATTCCTCAAAAGACACCTCAGAAACTAACTTTTTCTCTAATGTCATATATTTTTGTTGCTGAAACTCAGGAATATAAGAGAGCCACTTTAACCATTCCACTTCTGGACGAAGGTATCCAATCATCTC
>CAKPAK010000025.1 GCA_934132915.1 uncultured Bacilli bacterium | reverse complement strand
ATATAAGCTAGGGAAATTACTTTTGTCTTAGGGGTAATACTCCTTTTTACATTTTCGATGGTTACTTCATGATTTTGATTTAAAGGAATATAATTTACTTGGATATTTTTTTTCTGCTTTAAAATAAACCAAGGAAGGACATTAGAAGCATGTTCACTTTCTGTAATTAAGACTTCATCCATCGCCTGCAATTTGTTTTCAAAATAGCCAAAAACAATTCTGTTTAATCCATCCGTTGCTCCCGCGGTAAAAACGATTTCACTTTTGTCTTTGGCATGAATAAATTGCCGAATTTTTTCGCGAACACCTTCATACATTTCATCTACTTTTTGACTTGTCGCATAATCGCCACGATGAGCATTTGCACAATATTTACTATAATAATCGGTAATACTATCGATAACCATTTGTGGCTTTAAAGTAGTCGCCCCATTATCAAAATAAATTAAATTGGAATTTATCATTGGAAAATCTTCACGATTCATTTTTATTCACCTCTTAAATTTTGAATAATCTCGAAAATCATTGCTCTTTTTTCCATATCTACTATTAAATTTGAAAAAATAAATCCTTTAATTAATAAATGTACTGCTTCTTGATAGGAAATTCCACGACTCATTAAGTAAAAAATTTCTTCTTCCCGAAATCCACCGATAATCGATCCATGTTTGGCATTAACACTATTTTCATCAATAAACATATTGGGCAAAATTTTTGCATCTACTTCCCCAAGGGTTAATATACGACTGGTTTGATCCATGAGGCAATCGGTATTTCCTTTTCCTAAGACGCTATTGATATCTAACGTAATTGCAGATTTATCCAAACCAATACACTTATTTTTAATGTTACTGCTTACTTTACAAGCATTATGATTTACGATAATATGATATTCTTCAATTCCCCGACTGATACTAGAAAATCCAGAATTAAAACTAGCTAATTCTCCGTTTAAGTCAATGGTTGTATTTTCCCGAACATTTTTGTTATAGTAAAACTGAAACAATAATAATTGACTATTCTTTTCTAGAAGATAATGATTATTAATTTGAATATCATTTCCTACACTGCTAATAAATACTTTTGCCGTTACATTTTTTTCCACTTTCATTTCAAGAGAGATTTTCTTACAATTTCTGTATTCAATTGTATATTCACCAGAAGAGATAATGGTAATGGTATTATTTTTTAACAACAATACTTCATTAGAACTTGTCTTTAATTGATCGTTTTCAATAATAATTTTATGCATTTTGTTGTTCCTTCTCTAAATATTTGGCATACCCATTTTTTTCAATATCATCAGTAAGATGGTAATCTCCGGTTTTGATGATGTGTTTGTTTGCTAAAATATGAACGTAATCTGGTTTTAGGTATTCTAAAATCATGGAATAATGCGTAATAATCAAGATCGAAGTTTCGGGATTTTCTTTTCGATATTCCTCTAAATTTTTACAAACAATTCGTAGGCTGTCTACATCTAATCCACTATCTAATTCATCTAAAATAATCAAACTTGGGTGAAGTAATTTGATTTGCAATACTTCATTTTTTTTCTTTTCACCACCACTAAAGCCAACATTTAAACTGCGGTGAATCAAGTCTTTATTCATTTTTAGTTCTTCAGTTGCCTTTTCACACTCTTGAATAAATTGGTATAGTCCAACCCTTTCTTGTTTTTTTTGTGCAATAGCCGTTCTTAAAAAATCTTGATTACTTACCCCATCAATTTCCATTGGGGACTGCATTGCAAGGAAAATTCCTTTTCTGCTTCTTTCATCCGTCGGCAATTTTAAAATTGGTTCCTCGTCGAAGAAAATTTCACCAGCGATGACATGGTAATGTGGATCGCCCATGATTACTCTAGATAATGTACTTTTCCCTACTCCGTTTGGTCCCATGATAGCATGGATTGTTCCGGGCTCTATATCTAGATTTAAATTTTCTAAAATGATTTTATTTTCTACTTCTACCGTTAAATCTTTCACTTTTAATTTCATTTTTTTCCCCACTTTCAAGCAATAATATTATAACACGAAAAAAAGTTTTTGGACATGAAAAAATGTGATAAAATCACACACTAGACATAGGGATTAAAAGATTGTCCCTTGGATGTTTTGGTTAATTTACGAATGGCTTTGGATTCTGCCTGGCGAATTCCTTCACGTGTAACGTGATATTCTTGCGCAATTTCTTCTAAAGTCATTGGATGATCAACATGATACCCTGCTCTTTTTAATAAAATATCTTTTTCTCTTGCGGTAAGGGTTTTATCCATGTATGCCAAGAAACGCATAAAATCATAATTTTCTAAAACACTTTCCGAATAATCTGAATTTTGATCAGGAACTATTTCTTCTAAAGTTACGCCGGCTTTCCAACCTTCTGCTTCAACTACCGTTTGATTTAGAGACTTCATTTTTATACAATTATATCCATTTATTAATTGTTGTTTTCCGTATTGAGAAATGTTTAATCTTGCAATTAATTCACTGATGGGAACTCTAATTCCTTTCTCAAGATAAATTTCTTCTTGTTGTTTTTTTATTCGATTGATTCGATCCCTTACTTGGTAAGAGATGTGAATTGGAGAAATTAATTCACTTTTACTTCGCCAAACAAAATTTCTAATTCCTTGCCATGCATAACTGGAAAAGTGTAGGCTGGTTCGAATATCATAAGTATCAACAGCGCGTTTTATCCCCATAATTCCATCTTGAACAAAATCGTCAAAGATTTCCTCATTATACTGGGTATGTCTCATTAGTTTTCTTGCGTATAAGTAAGATAAGCGTATATTAGATTGTTCATATTTAGAACGCGCTAGGCTATAAGAGATATACATATCAATTTGCTCTTTTAAATCCTCTTCAGACAAGACTTCCGGTGTCTTTTCGTCTTTTATTAAGTTTAAATCCTCTAGAGTGGGAATAATGCCTTCAAAGTATTTTTGTTGAAACTGAAATAAACATGTTTTCATTTTTTGATCAAAAATAGAGTTTCTCGTACTTTTGCAATAAAAATCATTAAACTTTGTTAAGAGATAGGCACCCATTTCTCTTGTTTTAACCGAATGAAATACTTGATATAAGTTAATATCGATTGATTTTTCTGGTTCTAAGATTACTAGGTAGTCTCTTTTTAATAAATGAAACCCATAGTGAACTTCTTCTGTTGTGGTCATTGGAGCAGTTTCTTTTCGCTCTGAAAATAATTTTAAAGGTTGTCCTTCTTTATTTTCTGTTTTTCTTTGCATTTTTTTGCAATATTCTTCTTCAAATGGATTTTTTTCTAGAGTTGCCAAAAAATAACCATACTTTTCCCAAATTTGTAATTGATTTTGGTAGAAACTTTTTGAATTATCACAAGTTGATAAAATCATTTGGATTAAAACTCTATCTACTTGTTCTTGTCCATATTCATTTTTCATTTGATGATATTCCTTCGCGCCAATAACACTTTCTCTTTTTATCCATAAAATTAAATCTTCCATTTTTCTTCCCCCATTTCGCATGCTTTATTTTATTATAAATAATTAGAAAAAGTCAATATAAAAATTTAACTTCTTTGATAAAGTTTTGCTTAATTTTAACTGATTTTGCATATATATTATTGGGTGATGGTTTGTGTGATGAAGAAAAAACAATTAATTCAGTTAAAAAAAAGCGCGGTTATAGGAATTTTTCTTCTATCTTTTCCTTGTCATTTTTTCTATTCGTATTTTCCCAATATCTTAATGTCTTTCTTTTTTCCTGTTAATGAATCAATTTTCGAACACTTAAAAATTTTATTTACCTCTATTTTGTTATATGGTATTATTGATCATTTTTTGCTGTTAAAAATGAAAATTCCTTACCATAATTTTTCCTTGCAATTATTTCTCACCGGAATATTTTCCATTGTAGTATTTTTAATTTTATATTTACCTTGTTACTATTTAATTGGTGAATTTTTTCCTTTTACGATTCTCTTGATGCTTGTTACGTATTCTTTATCACAAGTGCTTTCCTATTATATTTTATCGTTAGAGGAAATTCCTTATTTTCAGTTTCTCTCTATTTTATTCATTATTCTGGTCTATTTAAACTTTCTTATTTTCACCTATTTTCCTTGTAAATATGATTTATTTTTAGATCCCACAACCAATCGCTACGGTATTCAAAGAGAGAAAAATTAACTTTGATTGTTTATTCTAAAGTAAAAAATAAAAAAAACATGCAAAAAATTATAAAAGAGAGCATGTTTTTTTGTTATTTAGGAACCAGTCCTTCTTTTGGGACTTGGTGTTTTAAAAAATATTTTTACTTTTCCATTATTTTTTTGGCTGTTCTAACCATCTGTGCGGAATATCCCATTTCATTATCGTACCAAGCGACAACTTTTACTAATTGTTTTCCGTCCACTTCTACAATGTCAGTAAGATTTGCATCTACGGTAGCACCATAAGTTGAAGAGATAATATCACTAGAAACAATTGGATCTGTTGTATAACAAAGGGTTTCATTTGCATTTTGTTGAAATTGATGATTTATTTCTTCAACCGTTACAGATTGTTTTAATTCTAGAGTTAAATCAATTAGGGAACCATCACTGACGGGTACTCGCATGGCGCTTCCTTTCATTTTCCCTTTTAAGGTTGGAATTACTTTATCAATGGCGCTAGCCGCTCCTGTAGATGAGGGAACAATATTCATTCCACAAGCTCTTCCTCTTCTGGCATAAATTCCTTTTTTGTGGGCAACATCTAAAGTTACTTGATCATTGGTATAAGCATGAATCGTTGTCATATACCCTTTTTCAATGCCATAGGCTTTTTCTAAAACCGCTAAAACGGGAGCAAGGCAATTGGTCGTACAACTAGCTGCACTAATGATGGTTTCACTTCCATCTAAAATATCATCATTAACATTATAAACGATTGTCTTTACTTCTCCTTTTGCGGGTGCAGAAATTAAAACCTTTTTTGCCCCAGCTTCTATATGGGTCATTGCTTTTTCTTTATCAACAAATTTTCCTGTACATTCAAAAACTAGATCAATCTCTAAATCTTTCCAAGGTAAATTTCTGGGATCCGTTTCACTGAAAACTTGAATATGTCTTCCATCTACCACTAGTCCATTTGAATCATAACTCACTTCAAAATCTTGATATCTTCTATGATTGGTATCATATTTTAATAAGTACGCTAATTGCTCACTATCTGTTAAATCATTAATGGCAACGATTTCTATTTCAGGATCTTTCTCCATAATTCTAAATACTAATCTTCCTATTCTTCCAAAACCATTAATTGCAATTTTTTTCATTCTCATTCCTCCTATTTTTAGGATAACAAAAAAGAAAATAATTATCAATAAGATATACATGATGCGGAACAAAAAAATTCTCTTAGAATAAAATAAAAATGATAGAAGGAGGAAAAATGAAAAAAATTATTTTAATTGGTAGTGGAATACTAATTCTTTTCGTTGGTTTGCTGTTTGGAATTCATCAATTTCAGAAAAAAGATGAAGATGAAGGGTTAAAAAAAGTTAAATTAACGGAAGTTACGCATAGTATTTTCTATGCACCACAATATTTGGCAGATAGTTTGGGTTATTTTAAAGCAGAAGGCATTGATGTTGAAATTACATTATCTTCTGGTGCAGATGCTGTTATGGCTTCGGTTTTATCGGGGGATGCTGATATTGGTTTTTGTGGCACTGAGGCAACAATCTAGGTTGATACGAAAAGAAGAAAAAACTAGTTAAAGGGGATAACTAGTCTAAGACAAATAATATAATAATGGAAGCAATTAATAATAATGCCGATAAAATAAAGATAATAACCGGTAAAGTCACAAATGCTGCTTTTTTATTTTGATTTGGCTTTCTTACTAGATTTTTGACATTATTATTGATTAAAGTAGGATTATATCCCATATAAGAAGCGGAGTCTTTGGCATACATTTCTTCGGTTGGCCCTTTTGTATTATATTTTTTATTTGCCATTGGACTCTCGATGTCCCCCCTATAAATATTATCTTTTGGTTGACAAGAAATGTTTTTGGGAGGAGTTGGTTCAGTATCTTGAGGGATAGGATCCTCTGCGGAAACTATTTCTGGATCTTTTATAAGTGGCTGAACTGGAGAATTGATTTCTGAATTTGGTTTCTCTGGTTCTGTTAATTGTTCTTTTGGCATTACTGGAACTTTTGGTGTTAAATTTTGCGCTTTAGGAAGATACTGTATTTTTCCTACTAAATTTAATTTATCCATAAGCATCTGACATTGCTCTTCAAAAGCGGATTCGGGAGTTGGTTCTGGAATGAGAAAGATGATATGGTTGGCAACGGGAACGCCTTCCTCTCTTTTCTTATGAAAGGCATTAAAAATAGCCTTGTTAATTAATTGAATATCATTCGCACCAGTAGCGTTAATATAAACATTTCCATCATTTTTTCCTGTAAAATTTTTATCTCCTAATATGATATAAAATTGACAATTCTTTTGATTCATCTTATCACCAATACCTTCTAACTTCATATAGAGTTATTATATCACTAGAAAGATGTTCTTGTAAAATAAATTAACCAACAAAAATTATTTTATCCATTATTTGTCAATTACTTTTAATAAATAATCTTTTTCTTTTTTTTCGATGATAATCTTAGAAAAAGGGGGAAACTTAGAGAAAAATTCTTCTTTAAATGAGCAACAAGACGGGCAAATATAGTAAGTATATATTTTATTTTGGTATTTTTTTCTTTTGATGGTTAAATACTGATGGTGATTTTGGCAATATAATTTATTGGCGTACTTGGATGGGGTCTTTTTTCTTTTTTCTATGATTTTTTGGACTTTATTCCATAATTTTTCTTCAATGATAGGAGGAATATTCTCATCTTTATAGATAATCCAATTATTTTTTGGGATATTTTGACGGATACTGGTTTTATAGTTGATTACTTTTGTTTTTCCTCCACAGTAGTATCCTTTATATTTATAGTTTTTTAGAATTCTTCTGATGGTGGTAGCATCTATTTTTTTATGATATTTTGAGTAAATTTTATCAGAGATATCTTGGTAGGTATATAAATCTTTTGAAAATATTTTATAAATATCTTTTATGATATTTGCTTCTTCTTTGTTGATGGTTAATTTTCCTTTATTTTTATGGTAGCCAATTAGATTGTTTCCCCCTAAAACAACGCCACGTTTTATAGATTGAGCTAGGCCAAATTGAACACTTTCTGATAATTTTCTTAATTCATCTTGGGCAATACTGGCCATTAGAGTAAGACGAAATTCACTGTCTGAATAAAAGGTGTTAATATTATCATTTAAAAAATAGACCCCTACTTCGTACTTTAAAAGGATATCCACATAGTTAATACTATCTACGGTATTTCTAGCAAATCTTGAAACACTTTTGGTTAAAATTAAATCAAATTTCTTATTTTTGGCGTCATGAATCATTCTTAAAAAGTTTTCTCTTTTTTTTACTTCTTTACCACTGATTCCTTCATCAATATACCCTTCTATGAACTGCCAATTGGGACTTGTTTGGATTAGTTTTTTAAAGTAATCTACTTGATTTAGGATACTTGTTGCTTGTAATTCGTGGTCGGTAGATACTCTTGCGTAATAAGTTACTCTAAAAGGGATATCAAAAATGGTTTTTCCATTTGTTAATTTTTCCTTAATATTCATATTTCCTCCTCTTCTAAGAAATATGAAAAAAAGGAAGAGAATATGCTAATACAATCGCATTGGATTGACAGCATAGCCTCCTCTATATGGTTCGCCTATATATAAACAGAAATGCAAGTGTGTTCCTAGATATGGTGCACTGCTAGTGGGAACAGGAATAACATTTCCCGTGTTTCCCATCGAGGCAATGACTTGTCCTTTTGAAACCGTATCTCCTGGTTTAACATAAATGTCCTTTAAATGCATATAAACGGTATAGTAATTAGAGGTATTATGATTAATTACGACATAATTTCCTCCCCTTCCATTGCAAGCTGTATTACCAGGAATACATCCTGATTTTACCATGCTAACGGTTCCGTTATTTGCGGCATAAATGTTACTAGCATAGCCTTTATAAATATCTAATGCTTTGTGGGAAGCACTATAATAAGTAGTAATGGTATATCCAGAATCGGTTGGCCAAGCCCAACTACCAGTAGCGGTATTCGAGACAAGGGTAACTGGTGCTGCGGTGTCTGGTTGACTGGATACTTGGGTAACATTTGTATCTTGATAAATCACTTTGTTATAATCAACATCTAAAACAGCAACTTCATTGACTGTAAAATCTTCATTGTAATTAATCAATAAAGAATTTAGACTATCATTATCGATAAAAAAAATAATGAATAAAATGATTACGGTACTGGCCATCAGTACTATATTTGCTTTTTTTCTTATTTCTTTCATGGTAACACCCCCAACTTGGGTTAATATTCTACCGCTTTCTTTTTTCTTTGTCAACTATTAGTAAAATTTTTTTGTAATTGATCAAAATGGAAGATGATTTATCAGTATTTTTGGTTGATCAAATTCTTCTTTTAGCGACAACTTATGTTTATAACAAAGGGGAAAAAGATTACCCAGTTACTTTTGCTGGACTAACAAAGAGAGATGGATCATTTATTATTTCTAGAAACAAAATTGATCATTTTACTTTAGCCGATTTGAAGGGAAAACATATTATTGGTGGACGAAAAGGTGGAATGCCTGAAATGACGCTAGAGTATACTTTAAAAGAAAATGGGATTGATCCTAAACGGGATGTTTTGATTGATACTTCTATTGCTTTTTCCGCAATGTCGGGTGCTTTTATTGGAGGAACAGGAGACTTTGTTACTTTATTTGAGCCAACGGCTTTAGAACTTACTAAGCAAGGATTTGGATATAATGTTGCTTATTTGGGCGCACTTGGTGGTGAAGTTCCTTATACAGCATATAATGCTAGACAAAGTTATATAAAGGCAAATCCTGATGTTATTGAAGGTTTTAGTCGGGCAATTAATAAGGCTTTAGCATATGTTGAAAGAGAAAGTGCTCAGGATATTGCCAATCATATTATTGATTATTTTCCTAATACGTCACTCAATGATTTAATTACGATTGTTTCGGAATATAAAGAAGGAGACGCATGGAAAAAGGATATTTCTATCAATGAGAATGAGTGGAAACATATTCAAGATATTATTATCTCAGCTGGTGAGTTAGAAACTTATGCCCCTTATGAAGATTTAATTTATACCGAGTATTTTTCTTAGATGGATACGATTTTAACCATTAAAAATTTATCCAAAACGTATTATACAAAAGAGGCAGAAATATTGGCTATTGATCAATTTCATGCATCATTTGCTAAAAATGGGATTACGGCAATTGTAGGACCTTCTGGTTGTGGAAAATCTACTTTATTAAATATTATTGGTGGATTAGAAACGAAGACCGAGGGAGAAATTGATTTTTCAGAAAAAGAGACTAAAATTGGCTATATGTTTCAAAGTGATTGTTTATTTCCTTGGCTAACCATATTGGATAATTGTTTATTGGGATTAAAAATGCAAAAAAAAATTACTTCTCAAAAGAAGCAAGAAGTCATCGAACTTTTAAAAGATTATGGTTTAGGTGAATTTATTGACCGTTATCCTAATCAATTATCTGGTGGAATGAAGCAACGGGTTGCTTTAATTAGAACACTTGCGATTAATCCTGATATTCTTCTTTTAGATGAGCCTTTCTCTGCTTTGGATTTCGAAACGAGATTACGGGTTTCTGATGATGTTTATCGAATTATTAAAGAAAGAAAAAAAACAACCATTATTATTACGCATGACATTGAGGAGGCGATTGCTTTTTCTGATCGGGTCATTGTTCTTTCCAAAAGACCGGCTAAAATTAAAGCTGTTTACGATATTCAGCTTACTGATGGCGGTGGTCCTATTAAAAATAGAAATACTAAAGAATTTCAGGAATATTATCAAAAAATATGGGAAGTTTTTGATCATGAAGTCTAAAGGTTATCAAGAATATTTAAGACATAAAAGAATTCAAAAGTTGAGTATTTTATTTAGTCAAATCTTTATTTTTGTTTTTCTTATTTTCTTTTGGGAATTATTTGTTTCTTTAGGAATTATGAATTCTTTTATTACTTCTTCTCCGAAAATGGTTATTGAAACGATGGTTGATTTATATTTTCATCAACACCTTTTTCATCATATTTGGATTACCATTTATGAAACTTTACTTAGTTTTGGTATTGGAACAATTTTAGGGATTTTTATTGCTATTTTATTGTGGTATAACGCCTTTTTGGCGAAAGTTATTGATCCTTACCTTACTATTTTTAACTCCTTACCAAAAGTATCATTGGGCCCCATTTTGATTATTTGGGTAGGAGCAAATATTCAATCAATTATTTTAATGGCTTTACTCATTTCTTTAATTATTACAATTATTACCGTATATAATGGTTTTGTGAAGACCGATAGAAATAAAATTAAGTTATTAATGTCTTTTCAAGCAAGTAAATGGCAGATACTAAGGTATTTGATTATTCCAAGTAATTATTCTACGATTATTTCTAGTTTAAAAATTAATGTTAGCATGTCTTTAATTGGTGTTATCATGGGAGAACTTCTTGTTTCAAAAGAAGGAATTGGCTATTTAATTATGTATGGTTCACAAGTATTTAATCTTAATCTCGTTATTACGGGAATTATTATTTTAATGATTCTTTCTTATCTCATGTATTTGATGATAAGTTATTTAGAAAAAATCTTAGTTAGGGACAAAAACTAACTAAGATTTCTTTTTATGAGCGGCTTTGACATCGTCAATTTGTTTTAATCCTAAATTGATAAAGTAAATGATCACCATCCAAGCTGCGATGGTTAGACCAACTTGTAGTAGGTAATATGGTGTTACAATTGGCATATCCCAAATCCAATGTAGAACAATTGGGATGAAACACGTGAATAAAAATCGTTTATCGCTTAGATGTTTTTTGTCTAATTTTTCTGATCCTTTTACATACATTAAGGCAGCGCCTTCGATGGTCCCCCAAGCAACATGCATTCCTGGTGCTAAAATTCCTCTTAATTTAATGATTTCAATCATACTTTCTACTCCATTATTAAAGAAATATCTTAAAATATAGCCAGCGGTTTCGAAGGCACCAAAACCAGCACCGACGGCAGCACCTACTAGTAAGCCATTTAAAATATAATTGCAATTTTTATTTTTCCATAGAAAGTAAGTTGTAATACAAATTTTAGCAATTTCTTCAATTAAACTGACAAAAAAAGCTCCTTCATAGTCTAGTGTTGCTGTTTTATTCGCAATATAGGGAATAGAATAGTATAATATGGCAACAAAAAGAGATGCACCTCCACCTATAATGAAGTATTTTAAAACTTTATGAAAAGGAATATTTTTAAATAAGTTGATTTCAAAAAAGAAAACTAATACAGTAACGGGAACTGCAAATGCGGCTAAAATAATCATCGCGGGTAAAAAATTGGCATTCTCGTAATAAATAAATCCAATATAATTAGGAATATAGGCAACGAGGAAAAACAATAATATTTTAAAGTAAACCCAAGCATTGGCGCTATTTGGGTTAATGCTTTCTAATTTGGGCGTTGTATTCTTTGTTCCGCAAATAAAAATATTGTCTAATTCTTCTTCCGTATGTTTCTGAAAAGTATTTTTAAATAAATCTTTAAATGTTACATAACTTCTAGAACTTGCGCCTGTTATTTTATCTAAATTTTCGGTAATAATATCACTGGTTGTTTTGCCTTTTAATGGATAACCACAAGATGGACAATTGGTTTCTTCGCCTTTCAAGTTTTCACCACATTCTGGACATTTGTGTAATGTAATTTTATAGCCACAATGTGGACAGTTTTTAGCACTAGAAGATATATTTTGTTGACATTCTGGACATTTGATTAAAGACATATTAATTACTCCCTTCTGCTAGTGAACGAATTACTTGTTCTACGACATTATTGATTTCTGTTGTATTTATATTTTCTTCTTTACTTCCTATCATATAAACTTTGTTATTTATTACGACGGCATAGCGATTGTCTACAACAAGATGGTTATCAACATAATAATTATAAGCAAGACCATAAGTTGTTTTGTCGCCTATGACGCCAGATACTAAGTCAATTGTAATTTGTAAGTCATTGTGCTTTCCTCTCATATAATCAGTAAATTTATTTAAGAATTGTACACTATTGTTGAAATTTTGATATTTTCCTAGAATAACGTAAGGAATGATAGCGTCATCTTTGTCTATTCTTTTGGCAATATAAATAAAGCCATCGTTACCTACAGCAACTTGGTATCCACTAGGATAATCAAAAGAAATGCCTAATTCTTTGCTAACGTAATGATAATCCCCTGTTTGGGTTTTATTTTGATTATTTTCAACCCTATTTTGATCGGTAGGAGTTGATTGCTGTTGGTTGTTCGGATTTTCGGTCGTTTGGTCTTTTGTTTTTTGTTTAGGATACAGAATAAAAGCGACAACAATTACAATCAGTAATAAAAAATACTTATTATTCTTTTCTCTATTTTTAACATTTTTATTTGTAGATGATGATTCTTTTCCTTTTCGTTCGTAGCCACAATGCGGGCAAATTTCTGCTTGATCACTGATTTTATGATCACATTCTGGGCATTTTATCAATGCCATAATATCACTTCCTTTTACTTTTCTTATCTTAAGTATAGTATAGAAAAATTGGATTTAAAATGTTATTTCCAAAATAGTCAATGACAGTTCGTCAATTGAATTTTTACTTGTTTTTTGGTATGATATACTAAAAAAAATGGAGTTGGTGGGAAATGAAATTTTCAGAAAAATTAAATCATTATATTGATCTTGTTCATTGTAGTTCAAAGGAACTTGCTCAAGCGTCTCGTTTATCGGAATCGATTATTAGTCGTTATCGAAAAGGCAATCGACTTCCGAGCTTGGAAAATTTAAAAAAACTTGGTTATGGTCTTTCTCAATTATCTTTAGAGAAATATACAAAAGAGGAAATTATACAAGATTTTTTAGAAACGCTCAATAAAAATGAAGTTGATTTTCAAATGGTTCAAGAAAATTTGAATTGTTTGATTCATTCTTTAAAAATTCATGCAGGAGAAATGGCTAAATATTTAAATTTTGATGCTTCCTATTTGTCTAAAATTCGTAAGGGAGAAAGAATTCCTTCTAATAAGACAGAATTTATTCATTTGGTTGCTTTATTTATTTTAAAAAAAGATGAAACAAATGATTTAAAAAAAGAATTATCTATTTTAATGAATTGTCTGCCTGAAGAGATTGGAGTAGAACAATTAGAAAAATGGTTAAGAACGGATCATCGGGATCAAGAAAATTCAATTGCGTTATTTTTAAAAAAATTGGATGAATTTGATCTTGAAAATTATATTCGTGTTATTCATTTCGATACACTAAAAGTACCTACAATCCCCTTTTATCGTCCCAAAGAAAAAAACTATTATGGCTTAGAAGAAATGAAAAATGGGGAGTTGGATTTTTTTAAAGCAACGGTTCTTTCCAAGTCAAAAGAGGATATTTTTATGTGTAGTGATATGGATATGGAAGATATGGCTTTAGATAATGATTTTGCCAAAAAATGGATGTTTGCGGTTGCGGCTTCTTTAAAGAAAGGATTGCATTTAAATATCATTCATCAAATTAATCGTCCTTTTAATGAAATGATGTTAGGTTTAGAAAGTTGGATTCCAATTTATATGACGGGACAAATTACTCCTTATTACTTGCCTAGTTCGCAAGATTCAACTTATCAACATTTAAATTATACCTCCGGGACTGTTGCTTTAGTAGGAGAATCAATTCGGGGTTATCATAAAAGAGGTAAGTACTTTTTGGCAACGAATCGAAAAGAAGTGGAATATTATCAAGAGAAGAGCCAACTTTTATTAAAAAAAGCAAAACCACTAATGAATATTTATACTCAAGAACAAGAAAAGCAATATCAAATTTTTTTACTTCAAGAGGAAACGCGGCAAGGAAAACGATTAAGAACATTAAATTCTCTTCCTATTTTTACAATACCGCAAGAACTCATCCTTAAAATTTTAAAAAGAAATGGACTGGACACAACTACC
Source organism: uncultured Bacilli bacterium (assembly GCA_934132915.1). The sequence goes on along the minus strand of CAKPAK010000025.1, from coordinate 4,975 downwards.
ATTCAAAAAATTGTGGAAAAAGTTCAACAAGAAAAAGAAAGAAATCAAAAAATCTTAATGAAGAATGTGATTTGTGATCAGATAGAATTATTCTCTTCCCAATCTTTCTCTAAAGGTAGACCTTTTCTTGCTTTGGAATTTATGTTTTATTCAAAAAAGATTTATTATACGTGGGAAGAATACAACGAGCATTTGCAAAGCACTTTAAATTTTGCAAAACAAGAAAAAAATTATCGAGTAGAATTTTTGCGGGGACAAACATTCAAAAATATTTCTATTTCTAGTCTAGAAGACTCTTACGTTGTTCTATCTAAAGCAGAAAATCCTGTTATTCATTTTGTTATTCAGCATCCAAAATTACGGGATGCGATCTTGAATTTTCGCCCGTTGGTACAAGACATAAAAAAACAAGTCTAGTTTAATATTGGACTTGTTTTGTCTTTTTGGTGATATTTATCATAAAATAAACTTAAGGCGTAAGCAAATTCACTTTCTGTATCAAGTGAAACATAAGCAGGCTCTTCTTTTTCGTGTTTGTCTTTTAAAACTTGAAGATGATTGGGATCCGTTAATTCCGCAAAAAAATGATAGGTATTTTGGTTATTGGGGATAGTATCTAATAAAAAATAAGTTTTTCCTTCGATGTTTATGGTTTTTACTTGAATGTCTTGCATATTATTTTTGCGCCCCTTTCTTTTGGATTTCTTGGTTGGTAATTGTTGCTTCAAAGGCTTTCGTTTTTGCATTGATTCTTCCTAAAATGGTAGAATTTGGAATTTTAGCACCACAAATTCCTTTGCCATAGTCTAGGGAAGCAGCAATTTCGTTAATGGTGTATCCTTGTTTTGTAATTTCTTCGCAAAGGTGAATGAAAAAACTTTTTTCATCATGAATAGGTTGGTGCGTTATGGCATTTATTATTTGACCATTTAAAGCATCTACATAAAATATATCATTGTAATAAGGAGAAATCGTTTCTTCTAAATTTTTGGCGCCAATTAACTGAGAAACAGCAATTTCTCCTAATGGTATTAATCCCGTTAGGGCTGAGACGAATTTTTGCCTGCTAATCCGTTCTGTTTTTCTATCTTTTTGGGGAATGGATACATTATTGATTTGATTTGCTTGGATATTATTATAAATTTCTTGAGACTCTTCATTATCTAGAATGGTTTCGGGATGCCCTTTTAACAAATACTTGATAAATTCAACATTGTTATCATTTATTTTTTCCATTTTTGCTCCTTTACTTCTAATCAACTTGTCTTTCTATCAGAGATGCCATCATGCTAAATAGTTTTCGGGAGTAACAACGACTCCTTCCTCTTTTAATTCTTCTTTAAATTCTTCTTTAAATTTAACGAGTTCTTTTTTGATGACATCGGGATATACCGCTTTGGTGAATCTTATCGCGTCATAAATATTTTTAAAACCAACCGTATTTCTATTTTCATATATTGCATTTGAAAATGCTTGTCTTAATAAGACTAAGGCGATATCTGGATACCTTGAAGAGATTTCATATACTCTTTTGTATTCACTGGTCAAGTTGACAATAAATTTCATGATATTTTCTTTTTGGAAATCGGTATAGGCTAACTTTACTCCTGTTTGATATTCTATTTTTGGTAAAGTTCTTAGTAAGATTTGAACACACTGTTCTTCGGTTGGTTCACTGACATCTACTTTATCGAATCTTCGCATGAAAGCTTTATCTCTTAAAATGAAATGTTCATATTCATAGGTTGTAGTTGCTCCTATTATTTTTATGGTACCACGACTTAATCCTTCTTTAAACATATTAGCAAGGTCTAATCTTCCATCACCAATTAGGGTATGAATTTCATCGATAAAAAGAATAACACGATCCATATTTTTTAGTTCTTGCACTAATTTTAGAACTCTGTTTTCATCGCCATCTTGTCCTAGTAGAGCTGTTGTATTTACCCGAAAAATTCGAAAACCAAGTAAAACATTTGGAACCATTCTTTGTTGAATTCGATAAGCAAGTCCTTCGACAATAGCGGTTTTTCCTATCCCTGGTTTACCTACTAAAATGGCTGATTTTTCAGGAGTTAGTAAAACTAAAATTAAATTTTTAATTTCTTCATCACGAGCAATGGCTGGGTCTGTAATATATTTGGCACTAGTCATTTCATCTGCATATCTGGCTAAAATACTTTGATTGTCTTCTATCATAATGATCCTCCTACTTTAAAATAACGGCTAACATTCCCCACATAAAGGAAACGACAATTATGGCACCTAGAAAAATAGCGTCAACAAAACCACCGTTGGTGCGTACTTTTTCATCATAAAACATTTTGTATTTTTTGGTATCATCTTTTGGTAATTCGTTATTCTTTATTTCTACTGGTAAGTCACTTTCATTTATATATTTCATCTTCTAAGATTTCCTCCTTTAGTATTCTTTTTATCTTCTTATCTTTTTCGTTATCTATTATAGCATAAATTATTTTACTTTTTTGATATAATTTTAATTTTTCTTCATAAAAGAAAAGTTTTTCTTCGACACCTTGTAAAACTTTATGAATGGCATTTCTACTTGTTCCTAGATTTTCGCTTATTTCTCCTAAAGATAGATTTTGAAAGTAATAGTCTTCGAAGTATTTTTTTTGTTTATCGTTTAATAATTCTCCATATAAATCATACAGAATGATTAAATAATCTCTTTTTTCCATAATATCTCCTATAAGTCTTTGAAAAGTCCATAAATATATTTTTCAATATCAAATTTTTGGAGGTCATCTTCGCCTTCACCAAGGCCTACATATTTTACAGGGATATTTACTGATTCTTTGATGGCTAAGACGATTCCTCCTTTTGCGGTTCCGTCTAATTTCGTTAAGACAACGCCAGTAATGTTGGTAATTTCCTTAAAACTTTTGGCTTGGCTGATTCCGTTTTGGCCAGTGGTAGCATCAATTACTAGTAGTGTTTCATGGGGAGCGGTAGGAATAATTTTTTGAATTACACGATTGACTTTTTCTAATTCACGCATTAAGTTTTCTTTATTTTGTAAACGTCCAGCAGTGTCGATTAAGACAACATCATAATTTTCATTTACGGCTTTTTCTAGGCCATCATACATTACACTAGAAGGATCTTTAGAAGTATTTTTAATGACTTCAGCACCTACTCTTTTGCCCCATTCTTCTAGTTGTTCAATGGCTCCTGCTCTAAAGGTATCCCCGGCGACTAACATTACCTTCTTTCCTTCATTTTTTAACTGGTGAGCTAATTTTCCAATAGTCGTTGTTTTTCCTACTCCATTTACACCAACAAAAAGGATAACGGTTGGAGAATTGGTGGCATAATGAATTTTACTATCAATAATATTATTGCCAACGTACATAATAAATAATTCATCAATGATAATATCTTTTAGGGTAGATGTATCTTCAATTTTCTCTGACTTTACTCTTTTTCTTAGTAGGTCAACGAATTTCATCACGGTATCTACTCCAATGTCGGCCATGATTAAGATGTCTTCTAGTTCCTCGAAATAATTCTCATCAATGTTTTTATACTTTTTGCTTAAGTTGGATAGTTTTGATACAAATTCTTTTCTTGTTTTTTCTAGTCCTTTATCGTATTTTTCTACAGATTCTGTTTTAGTTTTTGTAAATGTTTGTTTTAATTTATCGAATAGTCCCATTCTCATCCCTCATTTCTATATCTTTATTATATCATAAGTTATTTGGTTATAATACTTAAAAAGTAAAACACTCTCTATTTAGATGCAAATAAAGAAAAGAACTGATGCCTTTAATATCAGTTAATATTATTTTGTTTAAAATTTCATCATTTACAAATTTTTCTTTGCGATGTATCAAATTTTACTTTTACTGTAATATTCAACCCCAGAATATAATCCATTTTTATTTAATCTTCTATTAGCAATATAACCATCCTTTTTAAACCCTGCTTTTATCATTACTTTTGATGATTGAGTATTCAGTTCATTGCATGAACATTCAATTAAATAATATCCGGAATCCAACAAGTAATCTGATACTTTTTTTAAGGCTTCACTAGCATAGCCATTGCCCCAATAGTCATAACGAATAACATACCCAACATTGCAATAATTATGTTTTTTCTCAATTCTATTTACGGAAATATTTCCTATTGCAATACCACTATCTTTTAAAGTTATCATCCATTTTTCATACTTTGAATTATCGGCATCGTTTATCCAAGCCTTAAGGCATTCTAGTTCTTCTGATTTGGTAATATTTGGAAATTTTATGTATTTAGCTAGCCGTTTATCAGTTATTATTTCGTATTGAGCATCTATATCTTCTAACTTATAACGTCTTAGTATTAATCTTTCTGTTTCTAAAGTTGGACTTAACATTTATTTCAACTCCTTTTGTAATTTCATAGAGTATATTACTTATTATTTTTGGGTTTCTTCTAAATATTTTTGATAAAATTCATCCATTGAAGAAATATATTTTTGATCCTGTATAACCCTAAATTTTTCATACTCTTTTTCAGCTTTCTCTACTGCTTCTTTATGAGGTATGCTACCACTATTATTTAATACTGCTTTTCTTCTAAATTTTAATAAATCATCAGTTGCTTTTATCCAATCTTTCATTGTCATAACATGTCTTTGTTTTGCTTCATCCTCAGCAAACACTAAAAATATATTTGTTAAATCTTTTAAATTATTCATTTCTTCTTCGCTTAAATAATTTTTTGCAATAACTACATCATATTTATATATTAAACCATCAGGAGAATTTTTCCAATTAGTTAGTCCCATATGTTCTTTTTTTGAATTTACTCTTTTATATATTAATTCAGCAGCAGTATGTCCACTTATAGCATAATGCAACTTATTTTGAACTATTTTAAAAAAAGTGTACGCCTCTTCTGACTTTGGATTATAATCAGTTGAAGTAGTAATAAATAAATCAGTAATTTTTTGGTATGCCATTCTTTC
>CAKPAK010000024.1 GCA_934132915.1 uncultured Bacilli bacterium | reverse complement strand
GGATTAATATCTAGGCGATAATTTTTGGGTTTTGTGTTGATGGAAACAGAAATATTTCCATCGACGTTGTGTTTAAAAGTGTAGGCGTTTTCTTGACTAGATAAAACAGTGATTTTATTATGACTAAGGGTGTAGTTGTTATGTTGGTATCCATCACGATAAGTAATGTTAGAGATATAATAAGTGGAATTGTAAGTTCCGGTATCTTGATAATAATCTTGAAGGCCTGTTTGATTGTAGAGTTCGTGTCCACTTTCATCGATGATTCTTAGGTCAAATGATTTTACTCTAGCACCAGAATTATAGTCTGCGCCATGAAAGTTGTTATCGGGATTGATGTCTAGATAGTAATTATTGGCTTTCCATGTTGCGTTGAGGGTATGATTATTAAAATCTGTAACGATAGTGGTTTTATTAATAAGGTGATTGTTTTTGTCTTGCCAACCGGCGAAAGTATAACCTGTTTTGGTTGGAGTACAAAGATTTCCATAAGCTTTTCCATAAGTTACTTTGGTGTTTTTACAGTTTGATCCACCATTGGTATTGTAACTTACGGTTGGGGTTGGTACTTTGACGATACAAGTTAGGGTAAGAGAATTGGTTTTGTTATCACTCCAAATGTAGCCATAATTTAATTTGACTTGAATATCTTTGTATTCGCCAATTTCTTTTTGAATGGAATTCATTGATAGGGAATAGCCTGCATTTGATGTTACAAGATTTTGAATTCTTCCATTGTAGGTAACATCATTACAGGTTGGTTTTTTGACTGTTTTTTTCGTAACATTACCTACGGTGTAAGTTGTACTGTTTGTGAGATAGTTTTTTTGGTTTTCTTCATCGGGGGTTATGGTAATGGTGATATAGGAAGTTGTTTTTTTAGTCGCAATTTTTTTAATAATCATATTTTTTTCTGTATTTTTTTCGATTTGGTTTGTTCCTTCTAGCTTTGCGGTGATGATCTCTTTGTTAGAAGATTTTAGAGAGATTGTTCCTCGAGTATTTGTGGTTACTTGAATTTTGGTATCATTTAAATCGGTTCCTTCTTCTCCGTTAGTAGGGGAGAGTGTGATTTCTGGTTTGGCTTTCTTGATGGAACAAGTGATGGTTTTATCTTCGATTGTATCATCTTGCCAGATATATTTTGTGGGATCGATTAATTTAGCGGTTACATTGTAATTCCCAGCATCCTTTCCAATATTATTATTGAAAGAGAATACTTCATTTCCTTTTAGATTTTGCGTGAGTACTTGTTCACTTAATTCATTGTAAGTTGGAGTGGCACAATATTTTTCAGCGGTAGGAATAGCAACTTTTTTTCTCCCGTTTTGATCCGTGGAACAAGTTCCATTCTGATCGAATTCTTCGCTTATTACTGTGTTATTTTCATCTTTAGTAACAATAATATATTCTAAATTATCTTTTTCTACTTGATTGGTTTCAATATATTTTTGAATACTTTTATCTACTTCTTCTTGATTAAGGTATCCTTTATTGATTAAAGAATTTACAGCGATGCAAGAATAGGTATTTTTCTTTTCTTCGTTTTTATTCCAAATGACGTCATTTTTGTATTCTTCAACATAAGTACTAGCGGTTTTTTTGATATTGTTGATGGCGAGTGTGGATGAATGTTTTTCTGAATTTTTGATGGTATTGGTCACAAAGTAGCCTGTAATTCCTAAAATAATACTGATGATGAAGATGGTGGCGAGTAGTTCGATTAGGCTAAAGCCTTTATCCTTCTTTTTCATTGTTTACTTCTCCTTCTGCATTATAATCTTTGATAACCATTTGTGTAGCATTTGTGATGTTGATGTTAATTTCGTTGTTGATTCTTCTTGTTTTTCCTGCTTCAATATCTTCTTCTAGGTTGAGAACGATGCTGGTTAAAATGTTATTGTTTTTATCTAGAATGTCAATGTTGTAACCTTGAAGATGGATTGTTTCGTTGGTTTGATTGATGATGTCGTAAGATAGCATTGAGTTTTTTCCATCGTAGCTACATTCGATGTTGTCGAAAATTAATTCTTGATATTCTTTTTTTTGAATGAAGGTTTTATTTTGATTGTATATTTTTTCAATGCTGGCTTCTTTTGGTGGTTCTTTTGTCTTTGATAGGACAAATAATGTCACGATACTGCAGATGAGAATGATCAGAATTCCACTAATTAGTATGATTTTCTTTTTTCTATTTTTCATCTTTGTTTTCCTCCTATTTTATAGAGTGATCATATCATAATTTGTTTTTTAATTCAATAAGGTTGTAATTTTTTTTAAAATAAATTATAATGATTCTAGGTAGGTGTTTGGATTATGAAAAAGTTGAATGATAAGGGTTTTACTTTGATTGAATTGTTAGCTGCTTTGGTGATTTTGACGGCGATTATGACGATTGCTATTCCTAGTATTTCTTCTTCTTTAGAGAGAACGAAAGTGAAGCAAGATAAGACGAAGTATAAAATTTTAGAGTCGGCAGCGGAGCTTTATGTGACGGATCATAAAAATAGTGTTTATGCGGGAGTAAATGATGGAGAATCTTGTTATCTTTCTTTGGATGTTTTGGATACTTTGGAAGAGAATAAGCAGAATAGTGATGGAGAATCGTTTAATGGGGTGGTTGTTTTTACAAGACCGAGTTATTATGAATATCGGGAAGATTATCAGGGGATACAAAGTTGTATAAGATAAATGGAGGAGAATATGAAAAAGGTATTGTTATGTATTTTAGATGGTGTTGGATTAAGTGAAGAGGAGCGTGGGAATGCTTTTTATCATGCTTCTAAGCCTACTATTGATCGGTTGATGCGAGAATATCCTAATACGACTTTGGCGGCTAGTGGAGAGTTTGTGGGGTTACCAACGGGGCAGATGGGAAATAGTGAAGTAGGGCATATGAATATTGGGGCTGGGAGGATTGTTTATCAACCGCTTGGATTAATTAATGCTAAAATTCAAGAGAATGCTTTTTCTTCAAATAAAGTACTTCGAAGTATTTTTGATCATGTGAAGGAGAAGGGAAGTAGGTTACATATTATGGGCTTACTTAGTGATGGGGGAATTCACTCTCATATTCAGCACTTTTTTGCGCTTTTGGAGGCGGCTCGGGATTATGGAATAAAAGAAGTTTACTTTCATATTTTTATGGATGGAAGGGATACGAGTCCTTATTCAGGGGAGGGGTTTATCAAAGAACTAGAAGATAAAATTAAGGAAGTTGGTATTGGACGGATCGCTAGTGTTAGTGGAAGATATTATGCTATGGATAGAGATAATAATTTTGATCGGATAAAACTTGCTTACGATGCAATGGTTTTTGGTGGGGAGTGTTATTCGTCAGCGCTTGAGGCATGGCACCATAATCAAGATGCGGGAATTACTGATGAATTTATTCGTCCGGCAACGATTGATATGGCGGGGCGGATCGAGAGTCATGATGGGATTGTTTTTGCGAATTTTCGGCCTGATCGTGTACGGGAATTGGCTAGCGTTTTAACGAATGATAAGGTTTGTCCTTTTGAAAAAAAGAATTTATCGGATATTCAGATGGCGACTTTGATGCCTGTTTCGGATGAAGTTATTTCAAAGCCACTTTATCGTTTGGATGATTTGGTCTCTACGTTGGGAGAGTATGTTAGTAAGCTTGGTTTTACCCAACTTCGGATTGCGGAGACGGAAAAATATGCTCATGTTACTTATTTTTTTGATGGTGGTGTAGAAAGAGAATTGCAAGGGGCAAGGCGTATTTTAATTCCATCTCCTAAGGTGGCTACTTATGATTTGAAGCCAGAGATGAGTGCTTATGAGATTACGGATGCTCTTTTAGGAGAGATTGATTCTCATCATCCTGATTTGGTGATTTTGAACTTTGCAAATGGAGATATGGTTGGTCATACGGGAAATTATGAGGCGGCTGTTGCGGCAGTTGAAACGTTAGATAAGTGTCTTACAAAGATTATTTCGCATGTGGATTTGCAAGAGTATGATGTTCTTATTACGGCTGATCATGGAAATTGTGAAGTTATGGTTAATGCGGATGGTAGCATGAATACGCAACATACAACGAATGTGGTTCCTTTTATTGTTCTTAATAAAAATGTTCGTTTAAAGAGTGGGAAATTGGGGGATATTGCGGTTACTATTTTAAATCTGATGGGGCAAGAAGTACCAAAAGAAATGACGGGAAATAATCTTTTGATTTGAGCTTTCCCTTAGAAAAGGAGTTTTTTGATGAGAAAAAAGAAACGAAGATTGAAGAAAAAATTTGCTTTGTTTTTGGCGGTTTTTCTTATTTTGATTGGTTTTTGTTTTTGGGGGGTGAAGTATTTTTCTTCTTCTTCTCGAGATTGGAATGAAGTTCAGCCGGATCAAGGACAAGGGAAGGAGAAGGAGGATAATGCTGTTGTGAATAAACTGGATCCTGCTCCCAAAAACTCTCTTGAATATTTGGCTTTGTCGGATGGGGAATATCTTACCGATAAGGGGTATACACTTGTGATTCAGGATGGGGTTGCTTCGATTGATGGGCAGGTTATTGCGAATAAGACTTATTCTCTTCCACAGAATTATCAGCCGACAGATCCTTATCAGGCGGTTCGGGGAGAGAGATGCAATGATTGTATTGATAAGACGGCGATGAAGCAATTTCAATTGATGCAAAGTGATGCGCAGGCTTTGGGGTTGAATATTTATATTGCTAGTGGTTATCGTTCTTATCAGTATCAGGTAAATTTGTATGATCGCTATGTTTCAACCAGTGGGAAAGCGGGTGCAGATACTTATTCTTCCAGGCCGGGATATTCTGAACATCAAACGGGATTGTGCTTTGATTTGAATAGTATTGAAGATTCGTTTGCGAATACAAATGAAGGACGATGGGTAAATGAGAATGCTTACCGTTATGGATTTGTTATTCGGTTTCCAAAAGGGCAAGAAAAATACACGGGATACCAGTATGAATCTTGGCATCTTCGTTATGTTGGTGAGGCGTTAGCAAAGCAATTATATCATGATGGAGAATACCTTTCTTTGGAAGAGTATTACGGAATTACGAGTAGTTATGAATAATAAATATAAAAAAATAGGAAAGAAGGAATATCATGAAAAATCAATTTTTATCTAAGGTCTTTACTTGGTTTGGCGTAGGACTTTTGGTGACGTTTTTGACGGCTTATTTGGTTAGTACCAATATTTATGCTTTAAATTTTATTTTTAGTGGATCAACTTATTTTGTGATTATGATCCTAGAATTTGCAATTGCCATTTTCTTGGGCGTTAGAATTCATAAGATGTCTGTGGGGATGGTTCGGGGATTATACTTAGGGTATAGTGCTCTTACGGGACTTACTTTTTCAAGTATATTTGTGGTTTATGAAATATCAAGTGTGATTTGGATTTTCTTCGCTAGTGCTTTGACTTTTTTTGTGTTTGCGATGTTGGGAAAAAGTGATCGATTTGATTTATCCAGTTATGGTTCTTATTTAATTGTGGCTTTGTTATCTTCTTTTATTTTAGAAGTTATTAACATTTTTTTGATGAATGGAACTTTAGATATAATTTTATCTGTGTTGGTTTTGGTTATTTTTACGATTTATGTTGCCTATGATGTTCAAAAGATTATTAGTAAGGGGTATGATAGTGAGCAGATGGCAATTTATGGAGCTTTTGATTTGTATTTAGATTTTATTAATATTTTCTTGAGATTGCTTCGTTTATTTGGAAAAGAAAGAGATTAGAAGTATACTTATTTTTGTACGGATAAGTTTTAATTTGAATTTATGCATATTTTGGTATGCTTTTTTTCTTTCTTTTGAAAGGGATTAAAGAGGGAGTTACATCAATTGGGGGGGAGTGGATTTATTAGGTGAGTATTTCATTAGTAAAGGGAAGGAGAATGAAAAAAATGGAAAAACAAAAAAAGAAACATCAATTGTATTGTCGGAAAAAATGGATTGCTATATTGACTTCTGTTGCGATGATTGGTACGGCAACGTATATTTTGGTTAAACGGCAAAAATATCAGAGAATTCGTGAAAATGCTGATGGGATTGTAGGATATACTGATTTTTCTTTACTAACGAATTTTTTGATGAATAAGATAAATCAAGACAATTATGTATTGTTAGATATTGGTGATCATAAGACGGATGGTGTTTATTTTTTAAAGGAAAAACTGGATTATTGTCAAAAGAATCAGATTGCTGTTGGATTAATTTTATCTTCTCAGGCAGAATGTTATTCTGATATTTATTTGGATTTTTTGTTTGTGCAGAAGCTTGTTCAAAATTATTCGATTGATTATCCTATTTATTTTAATATTGATTCAATTTTGGATAATCCGAAACTTTCTTATCAAGAAGCAAATTGGTATATTGATGCTTTTTTAGAAAAGGGACGTGAGAATCATCTTTTTTTAGGAATTTATGGTTCTTCTTATCATTTGGGACTTGAACTTTCAAGAATAAAGAGTTGTTATTCTTCTTATCCTCTTTTTGTTTGGGATGATTCTTGGCAAGGAGATATTCAGGTTTGTGATTTTTCTAGTGATCAAAGTTATTTACTTTTGAAAGATCAAAATTTTAAAGCGGTGAAGCAAGAATGGAATTACAATGATCCGCTTCTTTTTCAACCTTTAGAGTTGGTTTCTTTAGAAGATAAGTCTTTGGAAGAGGTTGCTTTGGCTTCTGGACTTAGTGTAAATGATCTTTTGACATATAATGGGGTTCAGCGAAAAAATATTGAGGACGAAACATTTTTTGAAATTCCTTCTCAGTCTTTTCGAGAAAAGAATCATGTTCTTTCTAAAACGGGTGTTGGAGTTGATGTTTCTTTGTGGCAAGGGGAAATTGATTGGTCTAAAGTTGTGGTTGATTATGCCATTATTCAACTTCGAGATTTTGCTAATGATTCGTTGGATCCACAATTTTATCGAAATGTAGAGGGATGTCTTCAAAATGAGATAGAAATGGGGTTTTATGTTTTTTCGCGGGCAACTTCAATTGAGGCATTAAAAGAAGAGATTTGGTGTATTCAAGAAAATTTGGCTAATTTGCCGGTTCATTATCCGGTTTATTTGGATTTGGAAACAGAATTTTGGCAAAATAAGACACTTGATGAATACCAGGAGGAGAAAGATTTTATTTTTTCGTTTCTTTTGACTTATGAAAAAGAAATGAAGAAATGTGGCTATATTCCGGGAATTTATTGTAATCAAGATATTTATCAGAAGTTAAAGTCTACACTTGATTATGGTTTGGATGACTTTTCTATTTGGTTAGCTGGAGGAGAGTATTATGATCAAGTGTTAGATTTTGATTCGTTGCCAGAAGTTTCTCAGGAAGAATCGGTTGGAATGCGTCAAATTAGTTCACGAGGAATGGTAGAGGGGATTTCTTGCCCAGTTGATTTGGATTATTGTTATTTTGATTATTCAACTTGGCGGATGAATTTGCCGATTGATCGGGAGTTTAGGCGATGGAATCATGAGATTGAATGGGGAAGTCGAGGAGGAATCCTTTTTAGTGGTTTTGGTATTTTTTTGTTTGGAAAAAGAAAAATTAAAAAGTTAAAGAAGAGGGGAAAGTTAACTAAAAATTAAACTTGACATTTATCTACTTACTATAGTATACTTAGAAGTGATTTTTGAAAAGGAGTGAAGTATAATGAAAAAAACAAAAATTATTTGTAGCATTGGTCCTTCTACTCAAAAGTGGGAACAGTTTAAGGGAATTGTTGAAGCTGGTATGAATGTTGCTAGAATTAACTTTTCACATGCTACTTTAGAAGAAAGAAAAATTGATGAAGATTTGGTAAAGAGAGCCAATGAAGAGTTAGGGACTCATCTTGCTATTTTATATGATACTAAGGGTCCTGATTTGCGGACATGTACTTTTGAGGGAGATTATATTGAACTTGTTGAAGGAAATACGATTCGAATTGTGGAAGAGGATTTGAAAGATAAAGGTACAAAGGAACAAATTTCTTTTAATTATCGTAATATTGTTAAAGATTTGAAACCAGGAATGAATGTTTTACTTGATGATGGATTTTATCGTTTGGTGGTAGAAGAGGTTTCTTCAGATGGAACGGCTGCAGTTTGTCGTATTATGAATGGTGGCGTGATTAAGTCTCGTCGTGGTGTATGTATTCCAGGAATTCGTTTGGATATTCCTTTTGTTTCAGATGTTGATAAAGAAGATATTCAATATGCTTGTGAACATGATGGAGATTACTTGGCTTTATCGTTTGTGAATAGTGCGGATGATGTTCAAGAGGTTAGAAAACTTTGTGTACAGTTTGGTAAGCCAGGAATGAAGATTATTTCTAAGGTTGAAACGCAATATGCTATGGATAATTTGAAGGAAATTGTTCGTGAGAGTGATTATATTATGATTGCGCGTGGAGATTTGGGAATTGAAACGGGAGTGGAAAACTTACCTCTTTATCAGCAAATGATGATTGATGAATGTCATTTACAAGGAAAAGGTGTCATTATGGCAACACAAATGATGACTTCAATGAAACATAGTATTCGTCCAACGAATGCTGAGGTTACCGATGTTGCGAATGCGGTTTTAAATGGTTGTGATGCGATTATGACTAGTGATGAGACAACGATGGGTGAGTATCCGGTGGAGACAATTCAGAAGATGGCAGAAATTTGTCAGACCGTTGAGGGTTATCATCATTATCAAAATAGTGTTTATGTGAATGAGAGAAAGGATATTACTTCTATTATTGCAGAGAGTGTGGTTACGGCTTCGAATGATATGAATTCACGCGTGATTGTTGCAGCAACGATGTCTGGTCATACGGCAAGAGAAATTAGTAATTTACGTCCTAATGCGCTTATTTTAGCTACGGTTCCTAATGAAAAGGTGGCACATGAGCTTGCTCTTAATTATGGAGTTTATCCTGTTTTGGTTAAGGAATATGCTTCAACTGATGAGGTTGTTTATGATGGAAAGGCAAAAGCACAAGAGTTTATTTCTTTAGATAAGGGAGAACGAATTGTTATTACTGGTGGTTTTCCTAATACAGGAAATAAAGTTACTAATTTTATGAAAATTGAAGAGATATAAAATAAAAAACAGGCAGTTGTATGCTTGTTTTTTTGTGTTTTAAAATACTGATCGGAGAATTTTTTCATCTTAAAGAAAAAGAAAAATAGGACAAGTCCTATTTTATGATATATGGATCATCTTCTGATCCTGTTCCGGACACATATTGTGTATCTTTGGATAAATGAAAGACAATTCTAACGTAACTACTGTTACTTGCACTTGTTTCGATTGCACTTCCTTTACTTTTGATGCGATAAACTTGATAAGTATTTTTGGGTGTTGCACTCATTGACCACCAAGGGTAGCTGTACTTGGATAAATAGTTGTAGTTTACGCAAGAACGACTGTTGCTTGTTGTACAATCTTGATCTAGGCTGGCGTTTAGAAAATCATATAGTGGAAGCAGTCCAATGAATTGGTTTTCGATGATTGCACTTTTTTCTAAAGCTCCTGTTTTGTCCGTTGCATTTCCGTCACGTTTTCCAATTTCTAGGTTATGCGCTACTGTTAGTAATTTATCTTCTTCCGTTAATAATTTATTTCCCTTATAAAGTTTTTCTAAGTATTCTTTGATTCTACTAACGGAGTAATCATTGATTCCCATGGTTGAATTTTTTTGGACATTGTAACGGTCATCCCATGGAATGCTTTCTGTTTTTTCTGTTGAAATGATAACGGTTTGATTGTTTTGAAATTTTACAATGCGATAGATTTTGTTATTTAACTTTAAAAAGTTATTTACGTTATCGCCACGATAGATTAAGTCTTCGTTTGATTGATAAAGTCCATTTCCGGCTGTGATGATGGGAACTGTTTTTTTGATATAATCTATGAATTTTACGGTTTGATAGTTATCTTTGCAATCTAGAGATGGGGTGTAACGGTATTTTCCATTGATATTGGTAATGACTACGTTTCCGGTGCAAGGACTTTCCTCATCTTTTAGATATTCTTGAATACTTTTCATTTCTTTGGCACTGACGAGATCACTATCCGTAAGTGTGATTTCATCATTATAATTTTTGGGCAATTTATCTTTATCCTTGGAAAGATAGTTTTGCGCTGATTTTACCATAATCTCTTCGATTTCTTTATAGGAACGTTTATAAAAAAACTTATTATAAATAAATGCTCCTCCTAAGAGAAGGATAATAATTGCTAGGATAAATCCTCCTGCGACGAAATAGATTTTTTTTTGGTCTAAATTTTTTAATTTTTCTTTCATTTTTCTCACCTACGACAACATAAGTATAGCAAAAAAAAAGGGGTATTTCAACTAATTATTTCCTTTTTTTCTTTTTTTGTGGTATGATTATTATTATAAAGGGATGGGATGAATTGTGGTGGCGAAGAGGAATTTAGTATTAGAGGATATGGAGAAGTTTTTAAGGCAGTATACAAGATTTTTGAGTAAGGATATTTATATTGATTATTATCGCTATGAAGCTTTTATGAATCAGTATTTTTATTTGTTTCAAGAGTTTGACCGGTTACAGTTACTTTATCAAAAACATGCCTTTTATGAAAAAATTATGCAAATTAGAAAACAAGGTAGAGAGTTGGTTAGGCATCATAATTTAAAATATTTGAAAGCACATGAGGGAGAGGTTAAAAATTTCTTTCATGGGTTTTATGAGGATGTTTTGTCTCTTGATCAGAAGCGTTTAATTTTTAGCGGGGAGAGGCAGGTTTGCTATGTTTCATCAAGAAAAGGAATTCCACTGGTGGTTAGTAAAGTTCGTTATTTGTTAGAAATTGCTCGGATGAAGAGGGAAAAAGTGGTGGTTTTAACGGATAATAAGGAAAATTGTACTCTTTTAAAAAAGGAACTTGCTTTGTGGTCTTTTGGTGATGTTTTGGTAGATGATTTTTCTCATTATTTAAAAAAGGGGTTGCATGATGCGGAAAAATTATTATCCCCTTCTTTAAAATATTCTTTTTTTCGAGATTATTTGATGAAAGTACTTTATTTAGATAAGAAAGATTTTCAAGCCGTTAGTGCGTCTTTTTCCGAGTATTTTCATTTTAATCAGGATTATTTGGATTTTGATACCTTCAGGGATTATCATGCTTATTTGTATAAACGAATGTATTTAGAAAGTCAACTTTCCATGAAAAAGTTTTTGGCTCGGGAAATTCTTCAAAGAAAGAAAAGTTATCGAACTATTCAAAATGAAAAGATGGCTTCTTTTGAAGAAGTGGATTTAGCGAATTTCTTTTATTTGAATGAGGTTCCTTATCAGTATTGTCATGAAAATCATACTTTTGTTTTGGATCGGGGAATTCGGGTAATTCTTGGTTCTCATGAAGAGAGGCGGGAGGAAGATTCTTTTTCTCCTGATATTTACTTGCGTTTAGACTTGGAGAAGCGGAAAAAATGGCTGGAAGTGGTGACTTGTCGGTTGATTAATTTGCGTTATCCTCTTAGTAAAAGATCGGATGAAGAAATTTATCGAAAATTAAGAGAAACCACGGAAGATAGTTATTTTGTTGAATTTATTACGAAAATTTTGATTCCACTTACGGAAAATTCTTGGGACGGGGGGAGGTTGGGCCTTACAAAGGATCAAGAGAAGGTTTTGGAGAAGATCAGGATGGCTTATCAAGAATATTTACAAAAGAATCATTTGGTTGAGGAGAGTGTATTAAAAGGAAGAGTCTTAACGACATTATTTGCTTCTTATTTTCCTTGTTTTTACCATGTTTCTGATCTTTCTTATCGTCATTTTTATTTTTCTATTTTGGAAAAAGATACGGAGGATGTTCTTTTC
The DNA here is from genome assembly GCA_934132915.1 of uncultured Bacilli bacterium. Next base: position 8,372 of record CAKPAK010000024.1, on the reverse strand, counting down.
CAAAATGAGATTAAAGTTTTTTTCGACTATAAAAATTATTTGCTTTCTCATCAATGGTTGTTGTTTCGAGATGCTTATTTGTCTTGTCGGGAACTTTCCTGTTTGCGTAATGCTTTTTTGCGAGAAAATGTTGATCTTATTAATGAGAAAATTCGTACTTTTGATCGAAAAATTTCTGTTTTTTTCTATGAAGAGGGAAGTTCTTTGGCGACTTCTTTCCATTTGACGAATTTGATGAGGAAAATTCTTTTGGAGAATGAAGAAGAGGATGTTTTGATTGGGCTTTCTAGAGGGGAGGAAGTGGATTATTTTCGACGAAATTCTGTATTTTCTGTTGGTGGGAATCATCGGGTTTGCTGTGAGGGGAAAAGTTATTTTTATGGGGAACTTTTTTCAATAAAAAAGAATTATTCAGTGATTCTTTTACCTTTTCTCTTTTCTTCTTTATATGGGGAATTAAGAATGGATTTTTATTCCAAAAAACTGCTTTTATTGATGGCTTTGATGCGTTGTCGGCGTTCGGTTTTTGTTCTTTGTCCTCGTTCTTGCAAGCGGGAAGTGGAGCGGTTATTACGGGGATGTTCAGAGGTTCTTTATGTTTAGGGAAGTATAAATTTTTCTTTGGTTTCATATAATGATTTGAAAGGAATGATAATGTGAAACAAATAATTCCATTTAAAAAGGATTTGTTATTTAAAACCAAGGTTAGTGAGATTACTTCTATTTCGTTAGAGCATCAGATTATGATGAAACAGGATGATGCGATTCATGGGTATTTTTTTATCAAGGGAGATTATAAAATGACGGCTTCTTCGATTAATCGGGAAAGTTTTGAATTTAAAATTCCTTTTGATATTGAATTAGATGGAAAGTATGTATTAGATACGTTAGTTGTAGATATTGATAATTTTTATTATGAAGTGATGAATAATGAGTCGCTTCAGGTAAATATTGATTTGTATATTTCTGGTGAAAAAAAAGAGGAAGAAGTTATCGGGAAAGATGAGGATAAAGGTAAAACAGAGCTTGAAGAACGGTTAAATTTATCTCTTCCTTTTTTAGAAAATCCTTTGATCGAAAAACAAGATGAAGAGGTAACTTCTTCTGGTGTTGAAGGAGATCAGTCTTCAGAAGAAGTTGTAAAAAAAGAAGAGCTTTTTCACGAGAAAAGGGAAGAAAAGGAAGAGGAGATAGACAGTGCTTTTTCACCTAGTGTAGAAGTGGGGAGGGATTTTCAGATTTTTGATCAGAATGATTCAGCGGATACTTATGTGACTTATCATGTTTATATTGTAAAAGAGCAAGATACTTTAGAGATGGTTATGAAAAAGTATGGCGTTGATAAAGAAATGATAGAGATGTATAATGCCATAGATGAATTTAAGCCAGGGATGAAATTAATTATTCCTAATTCTCATGAATAAAGAAATTCGGGAATTATTGTTATCCCGATCTCTTGTGGTAAAAAGAATTGAGATCCGCAATAAAATTGCATTAATTGATACGGGAGAACAAGTATTGGTGGTGAAACCGAAAGAAAGTGATTTAATGCCATTATATCGCTATTTGCACTCCCGTTCTTTTGATTATTTTCCTGAGGTTTTGTATCAGACTGAAAATTATGATATTTATCGTTATATTGAGGAAGTTCATTTAGAAAAAGAAGAGAAAGCTAGTGATATTATAAAACTGTTAACTCTTCTTCATAGTAAGACAACTTTTTATAAAGAGATTGATGATGATACTTATAAAAAATTATATGAGGATACGGTTAAGAAGATTGAATATTTAATTGGGTATTATCAAGATTTGGTAGAAATTTTTGAAGGAGAAGAATATATGTCTCCTTCTCATTATTTATTTGTTCGTAATGTTTCGAAGTTGTTTCAGGCTCTTTCTTATTGTCGGGGGCAAATTGATCAGTGGTACCATATTATTGAGGAGAAAAAGCGGGTTAGAATAACTCAGACGCATCGTCATTTGGAATTGGATCATTATCTTTTGGCTGAAAAGCCTTATTTGATTAGTTGGCGATTTAGTTGTAAGGATATTCCTATTTATGATTTGGTTTCTTTTTATCAGTCTTATTATTTGGAATTTGATTTTTGTAATTTGCTTCGAATTTATGAGGGGAGTTATCCAATGCTTCCTGAGGAGAGAGCTCTTTTTACTTGTCTGATTTCAATTCCTTCTAAATTAGTTTTTTCTTCTTCGGAGTTTGAGGATTGTTTGGCGGTGAAAAAGTTTTATGATTATTTGTTTACGACGGATCGATTAATGATGGACTATTTTTCTTCGGGATCAGGAAAGAAGTAGGAGGGTATACTTCTTTTTCTTTTGGTTTAAACTAAGAAGGGTGATATTTTTGATTGTTCGTCTTGGTTATGTTAGTGAAAGTTCGGTGATTCAAGGGAGTACTTCGGGGCGCTATTTCTTACGGGATTTGGTGCAGGATAATGATTTTGAGAAGCTTGGTCAAGTGATTCAGGCAAATTTGGTGCATTTAAAGGAAACACTTTTGTATAATGTTAAGAATTCCGTTCATTTTTATCGAATATCTTCAGGAATTATTCCTCTTTCGACAGTTCAAGGACTTTCCTTTGCTTATATTTTTCCTTACTGGTCGCTTTATTTAGAGATAAGGGATATTTTGAAGAAGAGTGGTATGCGAGTTGATTTTCATCCGAATCAGTATTGTATTTTAAATAGTACCAAACAAGAGGTGATTGAAAATGCGATTCGTATTCTTTGGTATCATTATAAGCTTTTAATGGCTTTTGGGGTAGAAAATAAGGTGATTTTGCTTCATGTGGGGAGTGGACAGTTGGGGCGGGAGAATGCTTTAGCGCGATTTTTGACGACGTTTTATGCTTTGCCTCAGGCACTTCAGAAGGTAATTGCGATTGAGAATGATGATAAGGTTTTTACGGTTCAAGATTGTTTGTTTTTATCTAGAAAATGTGGCGTTTTGGTTGTGATTGATTATCATCATCATTGTTGTAATCCTTCTGAGGGAGATTTTTCTTTGATGGTTGAAGAGATTTTTTCTTTATGGAAGAAGAGGGGGATGCGTCCAAAGGTTCATTTTAGTAGTCCAAAGAATCGGCGGGAATATCGGGCACATGCGGATTATATTGATGGGGAGCGTTTTCTTTCGTTTTTAGATTTTCTTAGAAATTTTTCTTATGATGTTGATATTATGTTGGAGGCTAAAGCCCAAGATGAGGCTTTATTTCGTTTGGTGAGGGAAATTAAATATAGAAGAGATTATGTTTTTTTAGATGAGACTAGTTTTTTGATTGATGGTTAAGGATTCATCAATTTTTCTTTTTTTCATAAAATATAGCGGTGATGTTTTATGGAGAGAGTGATGAAGAAAATTGTTCTAGATCCTTATCGAGGGGGAGATGATATTGGTAGTCAGGCTTATGGTATTTTAGAAAAAGATTATAATTTGGCTTTGAGTCAATATATTTATCGGCGTCTGTTGCAGTTAGGGGCTACGGTTTCTTTATCTAGAACGGGAGATGAGACTTTAAATTTAAGTGACCGGGCAAAGAGAATTCAGTCTTTTTATGGAAAGGGAGATGATGTTGTTGTTATTTCTAATGCTTTAACCAGTGGGGGAAATGATGCTTCGATTGTTTATGCGCTTAGGAATAGCGATGGACTTTCTTCAAAAATTGCTCAGGAATTGAAAAAGGCGGGAATTGAGGTGGAGAAATATTATCAAAGAAGATTACCTAGTGATACTGCTCTTGATTATCACGAATTAATTCGCGGAACCAAAAATAATGAGAGTATTATTATTTATTATGGAAATATTGATAATGAGAAAGAGGCTAATTATTTAAAGAATCATATGGAAGAGGTAGGGGAAGCAATTGTGATTGCCTTGGCGAATTATTTATCCCTACCGTATCAGAAGGTTACAGGAAATTATTATGTGGTACAAAAAGGAGATAGTTTATATAGTATTGCCAAGAAGTATAATACAAGTGTTAACGAATTGAAAACTATCAATCATTTGGAAAGTAATACGCTTCAAATTGGTGATGTTTTAGTGTTACCAGGAGAGGATAAAAATACTTCTAGTGATATTTTGTATTCGGTAAAGAAGGGAGATAGTTTATATCAAATTGGGAAAAAATATGGGGTAAGTGTTTCTTTGTTGAAAGAATATAATCATCTAAATCAGGATAGTTTACAAATTGGGCAAGTATTAAAGATCCCTTCTTCTGATACGGATTATTTAACTTATGAAGTACAAAAAGGGGATAGTTTATATAGTATTGCTAAGAAGTATAATACGAGTGTTAATGCTTTAAAAGAACTTAATCAATTATCCAGTAATTTGTTACAGATTGGTGATATTTTAAAGGTTCCTGCTTCAGAGAAAGGTTCTTTGAATTACACTGTACAAAAAGGAGATAGTTTATATAGTATTGCCAAGAAGTATAATACGAGTGTGGATAAAATTAAGCAATTGAATCAATTATCTAGTAATTTATTACAGATTGGTGATATTTTAAAAATTCCGCAATAAAGAGAGCAAGATTTCTTGCTTTTTTTCCCTATTTTTGATAAAATTTAGATAGTTAAAATAAAGAATAGGGATGTGGTGTTGATGTTATTCGGGAAAATTAAGAAGAAGACAATTTATTTACTTATGCTTTTGGTTATTACTTTATTTGGGTTTGCGATAACAGGAACTTATGCAATGTTTACCAAAAGTTATACTAGTACAAATGATGTTGTGGGACTAAATTTAGCTTTTCAGTTGAATATTAGTAATATTGAAGAATATGATGAGATTAATGTTGATGCAAATGCTTATCAAATTTTTAATGTACAGGTTCAAAATAATACTGGGGCAACGGCTTATTATGGAATATGGTATAAGATGGTGAATCCCTCTGAAATTAATGATAATATTGTTATTGCCAGATTGAGTGGAACAACGGTTTCTACAAGTGGTAGTGTAGCGAATGGGAGTCATATTTTAGCCACAATTATTGTTCAGAATAATACAAATACACCAATTAAGATTAATGTGGGCGTTGCTAGTTCAAGTACTAGTGTAAGTAGTATTGAGTACTTAGATGGAAAGACTTTAATCTCTGGTACAGCAGTAGATGCTGATTACTATTATGATGAGAGTAGTCAAAAATATATTTCTACGACAGATAGTACAATTAGTTTTACGACGAATTCTCAGGTCTATTCTTATACTGGAGCATCACAAACTTTTACTTCCAGTCATGATGGGGCTTATAAGTTAGAAGCTTGGGGGGCACAAGGGGCTAGTGATTCTACTACTTATGTTGGTGGATATGGTGCTTATGCTGTTGGTTCAGCATCTTTTAAGAAAAATTCAAATGCTTATGTTTTTGTTGGCGGCAAAGGTCAAAATATTAATAATTCAACAACTGGAACGGTATTTGCTTACCCTAATGGTGGTGCAGTAACAATTTTTGCTACCGATACTAACAATATTACAATGAGTTCTGGTGGTGCTTCTTCTCATATTACACTGTCTAATTCGGATTTGTCTAAAGTGGCAAAAAGTTCTATTTTATTGGTTGCTGCTGGTGGAGGTGGATCTGCTAGTTGGTGGGGAAAAGGTGACAATGGTGGTTCTGGTGGTGGAATTGTTGGTTCTACTACCACAATTAATTTTAATGATGTTAATCCTACTGGCGGAACGCAAACGGCAGGTGGTAATGGTGGAGGAAATTTAGGTGGTAATTCTGCTAGCTCATGGTTAAATGGTGTTTTTGGTATTGGCGGCGGTAGTAAAGTAACCTCTAATGCCGTTGTTTCTGGCGGTGGTGGCGGTGGCTACTACGGTGGAGGAGCTTCTTGGGGTGGTTCTGGCGCTGGTGGCTCTTCCTATATTGGAAATAGTTTATTAAAACATAAAGCAATGTATTGTTATCAATGTCAAACTTCTTCTGATGAAGCAACACTTACTTATTCAAATACTTATATTGAATCTGATTCTGTTCCAATGTTTTCAAAAAAGGGTGATGGAAAGGTTTATATTTCGCCAGTTGCGCCGACCGTTTCTTTAATTCCTAGTATTGGTTTAGGAGTACAGTTAGAAAAAAATCAGGTAACTTGTCATGATAACGGGTCTGGATGTCGTGTAATTTTTGTTTCGAATACGTCGTTGTTGGCGTCTGGTACTCAGTCGATTCGCGTAGTTGTCGTTGATGATTTTGGGTATACTTATCGTTATACTAAATCAATTGTTATTGGTAGTCCGTCTTTACTTTCTAATGTTTTATCTGGTTCTTATGTTAAGTATGCTGGTACTAACGGATGTACTGGAAGTTCTTGTACTGGACAAAATGCAAATTATGTGGATGACTCTAATATGGGGTATTGTGATAATTCGGGATTTCAATTTAAAACTGATGGATGGCGTGTTGCTTATGTATCTGATGGAACGGCTTATTTAGTTAGTGGAGGTGCTCCGGAGTGTTTATCTACTGATGCAAATGGAAATGCTTCTTCCTCTAATGCAAGTTCCTATGATTCGTCTACCGGTATGACCAAACATTTGGCTAATTTGAATTCGGCGGCTTTGAAATATTGTAATTCTTCTTATGCTTATGGTGGTGTATGTAATACAGATAGTGCTTGGGATATTAAAGCATCGGACTTTCAAAAGATAACAGGGAATACTTTATCGATGAGTTCTTGCTATAATTCTTTAGGGGATATGAGTTGTGGCTATCTTAATGATTTGATTGATAATGGCGGATTTTATTATTATGCTACTTTGGCAGAAGGAACTTGGATGTTTCGATGGGCACCAACTTATTTTTTAGTAAATGCAATGCATTCGCATAGTGCTGGTGGTGTTCGTCCAATTCTTCGTATGAAAGCAACTGTAGCGGTAACAGGAGGAAGTGGGACAAAGGATGATCCGTATACTATTAGTCCTAGTTAATAGAAAGTGGGGATAGTTTGATTAATCAATATATATTTAGAGAATATGATATTCGGGGTGTTTATGGGAAAGATCTTGATGAAGAAATTGCTTATTTGATTGGTAAGGCTTTTGGGACAAAATTAAGGAGAATGGGACGTACGATTACGTTAGTTGGTTATGATAATCGGTATAGTTCTCCTTGCTTGGAGAAAGCTTTGGTTCGGGGGATATGTGAATGTGGTATTCATGTTGTTCGTCTTGGTTTGGTGACGACACCGATGTATTATTTTGGCTGGGATCTTTTGAATATTAAATCTGGGGTAATGGTAACGGCTTCTCATAATCCTAAGGATGATAATGGGTTTAAGTTTTCTTATAATGGAATTAATAATGCTTATGGGAATAGTTCTTTGGAATTGTATCAGATGATTATGAATCGTGATTTTGTGGTTAGTGAGATTCCTGGAAATGTAAGAGTGGTAAATATTCGACGGGAATATATTAAGATGATTACTTCTCATCTTCGTTTGGGGGAGAGAAAGTTAAAGGTAGTTTATGATTGTGGGAATGGAACGACTTCGATTATTGCGGATGATATTTTTGGAAAGTTTCCTAGTATTGAATGGGTTCCTTTGTTTAATGTTAGTGATCCGAATTTTCCTAATCATCATCCCGATCCGGCGGTGGAAGAAAATTTAAGTATTTTAAAAGAAAAGGTTAAAGAACTCCATGCGGATTTAGGGATTGCTTTTGATGGGGATGGAGACCGGGTTGGTGTTGTTGATAATTTGGGACGTTTTGTTTCTATTGATAAATATATGATTTTGATCTGGAGATATTTGGTTCATGTTCCGGGGATTGAGAAGAAGACTTTTTATGATGTGAAATGTTCTTTGGCTTTACGAGAAGAATTAGATCGATTGGGGGTTAAGAATTCTTTTTATCGGACGGGAAATTCTTATACGAAAGAGAAGAGTTATTTAGGAAATTATCCTTTTGCGGGAGAGTTATCTGGTCATGTTTATTTTCGGGATAAATTTAATGGTTATGATGATGGAATTTATGCTGGGTTACGGTTGGTTGAAATTTTATCTTATGAGAAGAAATCGGTTTCTCATCTTTTAGAGGGAATTCCGGTTTATTATAGTACTCCTGAGGTAAAGATTCCAGTTTTAGATGAAAAGAAGTTTAGGGTGGTATCTTTAGTGGAAGAATATTGTGCTTCTAAAAAATATGATAGGATTCTTATTGATGGCGTTAAGGTATTTTTCTCTGATGGTTCTGCTTTAGTGAGGGCTTCTAATACGGGACCTAATTTGACGGTTCGGTATGAGGCTAAGACGAAGGAGCGATTAGCGGAAATTAGGGAAGAGTTTGATTCTTTAATTCAAGAATTTATTCAAAAATAAGTTCTTTTCTTTTTTTTCTTTTT
>CAKPAK010000023.1 GCA_934132915.1 uncultured Bacilli bacterium | reverse complement strand
ATTTATATGTTTTAGATAGTTATAATTTAAAAAAATATTCTGATGGTTTATCAGAAAAAAAGAAGGCAAAAACTTTACAGTGGTTACCTTTTAGAAAAAATAGATTATTAAAAAAATAAAAATAAAATACTTATTTGTATATTCCTTTATTAATGTAGAAAGGATACAAGTAAGTATTTTTTGCATAAAATAAACTAGAAAAAATGAATTGACAAATGAGTTAAATGTACTTATAATGGTTCTTACGAGGTGAAGATAAATAAAATGGAACAAACTGATCTGATACCTTTTACTTCTGTGATTGCTGGTATGCTTTTATGTAAAAGGGTTCTTACTTCTAGTGAAATTGTTAATTTTATTAGTGAGTTAAGTTGTGAGGGGATGGAGATAGATGAGTATTGGAATAATGCGGAGTTGTCTCCTATTGTTTATATGAATGACCAATATTCTTTTGGCTTGAAAGACGGTCTTTTTTATGATAGTGTTTTAAGTTCTGGTTTGAATGTAAGCGATTTTTTAGTAGCACATACAGATGCAAGGGTTTTAGATTATATTCATTCGCAGGCTAAATATGAAGAGATGTATTTAAGAAATATTGTTTTAAAAGAAAATGATCTTTCAACTAAAATTTCGCTAGGTGATTTGAAGATTCCTTTGGTGAAAGAGATGTTACTTAGTAAACCGAAAGTAAAGAAGAAAAGTTTTCTTTATACTCTTTGGGCCGAAATTCGATAAAATGACATTGTTTTGATGAAATGTCATTTTTTTGTCGTTTTTTTTCTTTATTTTTAGAAAAAATTTTGATACAATGTATTTTGTAGGAAATAAAGGTGAGTATAAATGGGAAAGATTATTGCAATTGTTAATCAAAAAGGTGGAGTAGGGAAAACAACAACCAGTATTAATCTATCCGCTTCTTTAGGTGTTTTGAATAAGAAGGTACTTTTAGTTGATTTAGATCCTCAAGGAAATGCTACAACTGGTGTTGGTGTTGATAAAGGTGGGATTAGTAGTAGTATTTATGAAGTTCTTGTTATGAAATCTCCTATTGAAAAATCTATTATCAAAACCAAAAGTAAGAATCTTTATTTGTTGCCAGCATATTTGAATTTGGCTGGTGTGGATATGGAACTTATTGAGATGGAAAAGAAGTATCATGCAGAAGGCTTAAAATTTAATCGTGTTTTGAGATTAAAAGAAGAGTTAGATAAAGTTCGTGATAAGTTTGATTTTATTTTTATTGATTGTCCTCCTTCTCTTGGCATTCTTACTACTAATGCTTTAGGAGCAGCTGATAGTGTTTTGATCCCTGTTCAATGTGAATATTTTGCTTTGGAAGGAATTATGCAATTGATTAATACGATTATGCTTGCACAGAAAAAAGTTAATCCTAATTTAGATATTGAAGGTGTGTTACTTACGATGCTTACTACAAACACTAATTTGGGATTAGAAGTAGTAGATAGTATTAAAGGATTCTTTAAGGAGAGGGTTTATGATACGATTATTCCTCGATTGATTCGGCTAGCAGAGGCTCCTTCTCATGGTAAACCAATATTGGAGTATGAGCCTAGAAGTAGGGGTACTTTGGCATATTTGAATTTGGCTAAGGAGGTCATTGAAAAAAATGGAACAAAAAAAGAAAGCGTTGGGTAGAGGATTAGAACAATTGTTTAGTAGTGAAGTTTTAGATTTTGATACTTTTGAGGATAATATTATGGAAACAGCTAAGGATTCTGATATTATTCAAATTCCTTTAGCGGATATTCGAACGAATCCTTATCAGCCTAGAAAACATTTTGATAAAGAGGCTTTAGATGAATTGGCAACATCGATTCGTAATTATGGTGTTTTTCAACCTATTATTGTTAAAAAAAGTATTAAAGGTTATGATTTAGTTGCAGGTGAAAGAAGACTTCGGGCCTCTAAGTTAGCGGGGTTGGAGTCGATTCCTGCTATTGTCAAGGATTTTTCTGACGAGGAGATGCGAGAAATTGCTTTGCTTGAAAATATTCAAAGAGAAAATCTTACTTCAATTGAGCTTGCTTGGGCATATAAAGGAATTATTGATAGTTTGCATATCCGACAAGAGGATTTAGCCGCTAAAATTGGAAAGAGTAGAAGTCACGTTACGAATACTTTAGGTCTATTAAACTTACCAAATGACGTTCAAGATATGGTTCGCGATAATCAAATTTCAATGGGGCATGCTAGAGTACTTAGTAAGATGGGAAATGTAGATCAAGTTGAAGAATTGGCAAAGAAAGTTGTTCAAAATAATATTAGTGTTCGAGATTTGGAAGATATTTCTAGTCAAGAAAAAGTGGAAAAACGGATGCCAATTAATCGGCAAAGTAAAGAAAACGATTATCAATATATTGAGGATGAATTAAGGGATATTTTAGGAACTAGAGTCAGAGTGGATAATAAAAAAATTGAAATCTTTTTTGAATCTAAAGTAGACTTGACCAGAATTTTAGATATATTGAATGTGAGTGTAGAATAATTAAAAAAATCAACTTTTTCAGTTGGTTTTTTTTGTCGAATCTTGTATGTTTGATTGGGCTAGTTTTTTTCTTGGGGTTTCGGTATAATTTAATTATAGAAGTAAGAGAAAGAGGTGTGAAGAGATGAATGGTAGGGTAAAGTGGTTTAATAATGAAAAAGGCTATGGTTTTATTGATCATGCTGCAGGTGAAGATATTTTTGTTCATTATTCAGCAATTAAACAAGATGGATATAAAACTCTATCAGAAGGGCAGGCGGTTAATTTTGATTTAATTGAAACTCCTAAAGGGCTTCAAGCAATTAACGTTACAACATCTGTTCCTTCGGATATGATTAGTCATCATTTATAATAAATTAAAAAGCAGATTTTGAAAATTGAGATCATTTCATTTCTGCTTTTTTAGTAATTTGGTATAGTTAAACTTTGAATTTTTGAAATAATTTCTTTGGCAAAATTAATATTTTGACTAAAAATAGAATCTCTAGTTGTGTACTTTGTTCCCAAACTATTTGGTTCTAAAATAGGAATTGTAAAGATATTTTTATCTGTTGTTATTTTTATTGTGATTTGATAGCAAGAAGTATTAAAAGAAGTCATACTTGTTGTTTGAAATGTTGTTTTGGAAAAATAAACTTGATTGTCTAAAAGAATTTCATAATTTATTATTTCTTGAGGTGTGCATTTCAAAGAACCTTCTTGATTGTGGAATACTAGTGTATTTTGATTATCTATTGATAAACCGGCATTTAATTTATTCATTTTTTGGTAAATAGGGGTAATTCCTAATAAGTATTTTGTCTTTTCTTGAATTAAATGTGCACGTATTTCTGGATTATTGATGATATTAGTTAAAATTTCGATTTTGTTAGAAGACCCATTGATTTCTAATAAAATATTTGTTAAAAGGATAATTTTGCTCATGATGTTATTTTTGACAATGGAAATAGAAAGTTCTTGATATTGATAGGCTCCATATTCGAATGGGGATATTACCCACAGATATTGATTGGTTGGGATTAAAAAAAACTCTTTATTAGATAGTACTTCTTTTGCATAAAATACTTCAAGATAAGTTTCTTGAATAGGAATAATGTTAGTAATTAATTTTGCTTTTTCTTCATTAATGTCTGGACAGTTATTTTGAATGAAAGCTATTTTCTGTTCTAAATGATTGTCTTTTTGGATTGTAATAGGATAAAGATTTTTTAATGTTGTAGTTGTATTTAATAACGTATCAAGTGTATCATTTTCTTTTTTGATGGTGTCATATTTTTTTTGAATATTTTTGATGAATTGATTAAGCATAGGATACCTCTTTTCTTATTTTACTTAATTTTATTCTAATATGCTTTTTTCAATAAAGCAAGTAAAATTTAGTGATATTCTTTTTCTTTATTTTATGGTAAGATAAAAATAAGGTAGGGAATGTTATGAATTATTTTTTCTTCGTACAAGGGATTGATTTTCTTGGATGGATTATGCTTATTCTTAGTTATTATCGTAAGAATGAAAATGAAATACTTTTATTTCAAATAATGGCTACTATTTTGTTTGTTATCCATTATTATCTGCTTGGGGCTTATACTGGTGTATTTGTTTGTTTATTTGAGGTATTTCGGGATTATTTATATTATAAATCAGATAAGGATAGGATTGTTTTTTGTCTACTTATTCCAATGCAAATGCTTTTTTTATTTTTTAGTTATCGGACTTTATGTGACTTATTGCCTATTGTCTCTAGTTTGATTGATGGATATACTTTAACTTTTGAAAGAAAAGTTATTGTTTTAGGGGGTATTTTTTCTTATTTCCTTTGGATTGTTTATGATTTATCGGTTGGTTCTTATGTGGGTGCAGTAATGGATCTGATTTTGGTTTTATCCAATTTTGGTATCTTATTTTTTCAAAAAAGTATAATTAGTCAAATTTTTAGTAGAAGTATTTTTCCTAAAAAGTAGTTCTTTTTTAGTATTTTCGTTTGAAAAAAGATAGACTTTGTTTTAAAGATTAGTGTATAATGGTGGGTAAGAGGTGATAGTTATGTTAGATATTAAGTTTGTAAGAGAAAATCCGGATAAGGTTCGGGAAAATATTAAAAAGAAGTTTCAAGATAAAAAATTGCCATTGGTTGATGAGGTCATTGCATTAGATAAAAGAGTACGTGAGTTGAAGATAGAAGGAGATACGTTGCGTCAAAATAGAAATAATGTTAGTGATGAGATTGGTAATTTATTTCGAGAAAAACGTGTTGATGAAGCGAATGCAAAAAAGGAAGAAGTCGTTAAAATAAATGAGAAATTAGTTGATATTGAGAAAGAAGAAGACAGGTTGTCGGCACTTTTAAAAGAAAAGATGATGGTAATTCCAAATATGATTGCGGATGATGTTCCAATTGGTGAAGATGATAGTAAGAATGTTGAGGAAAAAAGATTTGGAGAGCCAATTGTTCCTGATTATGAGATTCCGTATCATTCGGATATTATGGCAAGTTTTAATGGTTTAGATAAAGATGCTGCTGGTCGTGTTAGTGGTGCTGGGTTTTATTACTTGATGGGAGATGTTGCTAGGCTTCATTCCGCTGTTCTTGCTTATGCTAGAGATTTTATGATTGATAAAGGATTTACTTATTGTATTCCTCCTTATATGATTCATGGGGATGCTGTTGATGGCGTTATGTCTTTTGAAGAGAAGGATGCTATGATGTATAAAATTGAAGGTGAAGATTTATATTTGATTGGTACAAGTGAGCATTCAATGATTGCAAAATTTAAGGATCAATTATTAAAAGAAAGTGATTTACCTATTACGATGACTTCTTATTCTCCTTGTTTTAGAAAAGAAGTTGGTGCTCATGGGATTGAGGAAAGAGGTGTTTATCGAATTCATCAATTTGAGAAACAAGAAATGGTTGTTATTTGTCGCCCAGAAGATAGTGAGAAGTGGTATGATAAGATGTGGAATTATTCAGTGGAATTGTTTCGCAGCTTAGATATTCCTGTTCGAAAGTTAGTTTGTTGCTCTGGAGATTTAGCTGATTTAAAATATCGTTCTTGTGATATTGAGGCTTGGAGTCCTAGACAAAAGAAATATTTTGAGGTATGTTCTTGTTCTAATTTGACGGATGCTCAGGCTAGACGTTTAGGAATTCGATATAAAAAAGAAAATGGGGAAAAAGAATTTGCTCATACTTTGAACAATACAGTTATTGCTCCTCCTAGGATGTTGATTGCATTTTTAGAAAATAATTTACAAGAAGATGGCAGTGTATTAATTCCAGAAGTATTAAGGCCTTATATGGGAGGAAAAGAAAAATTAATCCCTAATCAATAATGTTATTTTTTGAAATATTAATTTGGAGTGTTGAGTTTGATGTGTAAAGTGAAAAATGATATTTCTTTGTTGGAAGAACTTTATCAAAAACTAGAGATTTTATCTGAAGAAATTGATCCTTCGGTTGTGGTTATTGGTACTGATGAGGAAATCATTATGGATGATTTGGTGAATAAACCTTATAATCATGGAATATTGACTAATTATTTGGCAATGAAGTTAGGTCATGAATATTTGGAAGATTCTGATCCACTTCTTGCTGGGATTAATTTATCGCGTCAAGGTTGTGTGGTTATTCAAGTTGATGCCGATTTTGAATATCCAGAAGGATTATGTTTATGTTTTTTTCCAGATGAAATTACAGAGTTTCAAAAATCAAAATTTTTAGAAGTGATAAAAAATTTTGACTTGGCCCGCTATCAGTATTTTGGTAATGAAGAAGATGAAGGTTTTTTATCTTATCAAGAGATGATATCTTATATTGTTTCTAGAGAAAGGAAAGGGGCTAGTAAGATTAAGAAACGGTCTATTAGGATCATAGACGATGAAGATGATATGGTGAAGAAGTGATAATCAATAAAAGTGGTTATCCTTTTTTTATTGTTTTTATGATTAACATTTGTTGATTAATAGTTAATTTTATGCTATATTAAATGAAATATTTAAGGAGGAAAGAGGATGAGTAATATTTTAAAGACAAGAGAGAAGGGAAATTTAATTGTAATTAGTGGTCCTAGTGGTGCTGGTAAGGGAACAATTATTAAGAGTTTATTGTCTAGTGTTGAAGGAGTATGGCTATCGATTTCTATGACTAGTCGTGAGATGAGAAAAGGAGATATTCCTGATGTTAGTTATTATTTTGTTTCTAAGGAGGAATTTGAGGATAGGATAGAAAAGGGAATATTTTTAGAGTATGCAACTTATAATGGGAATTATTATGGAACACCTAAAGATAAGATTGTAGAGAAGTTGAATGCTGGTTTTGATGTTATTTTAGAGATTGAAATACAAGGGGCTTTAAAGGTTAAGGAATTAATTCCTGAGGCAATATTTATTTTTATTATGCCTCCTAGTATGAGAGAATTAAGGAAAAGATTAGTTAATCGAGGAACAGATAGTGCAGATAAGATTTTATCTAGATTTAGACGGGCTTATCAAGAAATTAATGAGGTTACTAAATATAATTATGTTGTGATTAATGATGAAGTAGAGCATGCTGTTAGTAAGGTTCGAGCAATTTTATTATCCGAAAGGTGTCGAGTAGATAGGATCGAGGAAGTTTATTTAAATAATGAAGAAGAGGAGATTCATGAGTTATTGGTAGATAAAGAACTTAATAATGAGGAGAGGGTTATTTAGACTATTTTTGTTTTGGAGTTGATTTGATGAAGAATTTGGGGACAAAGGATTTAGAGACAGAACGTTTAATTTTAAGGAAATTTACTTTAGATGATGCAAAAGATATGTTTAATAATTATGGAAGTGATAGTGATACATCAAAGTACTTAGTTTGGAATACCCATAAAAATATTGAAGATTCTATTTCGTATATTAAAGATGTATTAGAAAAATATAAAAAGGATAGTTTTTATTGTTGGGGAGTTGTTTTAAAAGAAACTAATGCTTTGTTTGGAGCGATTAGTGTTATCGATTTGGATATTAAAAATCATACGGCGGAAGTAGGATATTGCTATGGTAGTAAATGGTGGGGAAATGGCTATGCTACAGAGAGTTTTAGAAGAGTGATTGCATTTTTATTTGATGAAGTTGGTATAGAGACTATTTATGCTGATCATTATTTAGATAATGTTGCTAGTGGTAGGGTTATGGAGAAATGTGGTTTGAAAAAGGAAGGAATCCTTCGGAAAAGAATGTATGATAAGAATGGAAATTTAAGTGATTTAGTTAGTTATTCAATTTTAAAAGAAGAATATTTGCATTCTAAAAAAGTAGAAATAATTGATTTGGTGTAAAAGTGGTGTAAAAATGGTGAGTTATTTAGGTAAAAAATACTTAAAACTCTTTTTCTTTTACTTTAAGAGAAGACTAGATAAGTATTATAAATGTAGAAAAATGTTTAAGTGTTGTTATTGTAATGTTTTTTGTTTTGAATTATAATTAGATTAAGAAATTATTGGAAAAGAGGGATAGATGTGGTTAAGTATAAAACAATGGATGCCAATGAGGCGGTTAGTAGAGTTGCTTATTTATTTAGTGAGGTGTGTGGAATTTATCCGATTACGCCGGCATCTCCTATGGCGGAGCATGTAGATGAATATGCGTCGCATGAAAAGAAGAATTTTTTTGGAAATGTTGTTGATGTTGTTGAGATGCAGTCAGAGGCTGGGGCTGTTGGTGTTGTTCATGGAGCTTTACAGAGTGGAGCGCTTGCTACTACTTTCACGGCAAGTCAGGGTCTTCTTTTAATGATTCCTACTTTATATAAAATGGCTGGTGAGTTGCTTCCAGGTGTTATTCATGTTGCAGCTAGAAGTTTGTCAACGCATGCGCTTAGTATTTTTGGGGATCATCAGGATGTTTATTCGGTTAAGGGAACTGGTGTTTGTATGCTTGCTTCTAGTAATGTTGAGGAAGCCTATCATATGGCTGTTGTTGCACATTTAGCAGCAATTGAGTCTAGTTTGCCTTTTGTTCATTTTTTTGATGGTTTTAGGACAAGTCACGAGATTAATAAGGTTCGTTTGATGGATGAGAGTCGTATTTCTAAGTTGATTGATAAGAAGGCAATTCTTCGTTTTAGAGAGAATGCAATGGATTCTAATCATCCAACTACAAGAGGGACTGCTGAGAATGAGGATATTTATTTTCAACATACAGAGGCTAGAAATACTTATTATGATCATGCTGTTTTGGTTGTTTGTGATGTAATGAAACGAATTAATGAGATGAATGGTACAGATTATCAACCGTTTAATTACTATGGAAGTAAGAATGCTACGATGGTTCTTGTGGCGATGGGAAGTGTTACGGATACGATTCGAGAAGTTGTAGACCAATTGAATGCAGATGGTGGAAATTATGGTGTTATTTGTGTTCATTTGTATCGTCCATTTAGTGCAAAACATTTCTTATCTGTTTTACCAAAGACAGTAGAGAGAGTTGCTGTTTTAGATAGGGCAAAAGATGCTGGTAGTGTTGGAGAACCTTTATATATGGATGTTGCAAATGTTCTTTGTGATAAAAATATTATGGTTGTTGGAGGAAGATATGGTCTTTCTTCTAAGAATACAACTCCTGCACAAATTAAATCTGTTTTTGATTTTTTAGGAAGTAGAAAGGTTCATCATAATTTTACTGTTGGTATTTTAGATGACGTTACGCATCTTAGTTTAAAAGTTGATTCTAAGTTCTATTTATCGGAAGAGGGAATGAATTTATTAATTTATGGATATGGCTCTGATGGGATGGTTTCTACTTCTAAAGATTTAATTAAGATAATAGGGGATAATACAAAAAATTATGTACAGGGATATTTTCAATATGACTCTAAAAAAAGTGGTGGTGTTACTAGAAGCCATATTCGTATTAGTGACAAGATAATTCATAAACCTTATTATGTTGAAAATGCTAAGCTCGTTGTTGTTAGTAAAGATAATTATATGTATTTGTATGATGTTTTAGAAAATATTGTGTCTGGTGGTACACTTCTTCTTAATACTTCTTTGTCGGAAGAGGATTTGATTTGTAGTTTACCAAATAAAGTGAAGTATTTACTTGCTAAGAAAAATATTCAATTTTATGTGATTGATGCTTATGGTTTGGTGAATACTCTTGGGTTAAGAGATAAAATTAGTACTTGTATGGAAGCGTGTATTTTTGAACTTATTGGTGTACTTCCTAAGAAAAAATACTTATCTATTATGAAAGAGTCTAATGAGAAAAGATTTTTGAGTAAGGGGCAGTCTATTGTAGATGCTAATAATAAGGTAGTGGATAAGGTTTTATCAGAATTAAGAGAGATAAACGTTGATAAAAAATGGAAGAATTTGGTTTATTTTGATAATGATGCTCTATCTGATGAAGAGATTATTCGTCGCTTGAAGGGGGATAGTTTGCCTGTTAGTTCTTTCATTGATAAAGCAAATGGTGTTTTTGATGGTGGTAATACTTGGAGGGAAAAAAGAGATATTGCTGAGAGAGTTCCTTGTTGGAAGAAGGAGTCATGTATTCAGTGTAATCAATGTGCTTTTGTTTGTCCACATGGAGTAATCCGACCATTTTTATTGGATAAGAATGATACTGAAGTAGAAGCGGTTGATTCTATTTTTCCAAGAGACGTAAAGTACGCTATTGGTGTATCTTATAAAGATTGTACTGGCTGTGGATTATGCTATCAAACTTGTTCTGGTAAATTGGGAAACAAAGCAATTGAGATGGTTCCTTATGATAGAGATAAATTTAGTCAAGATGATTTTGATTATTTAGTAGAGAATAATATTAATGGCAGTTTTAAGAAAAATATTTTAAATGTCAAGAATACTGGATTTATTGCTCCTAAATTTGAATTTAGTGGAAGTTGTGCTGGTTGTGGAGAGACGGCTTATTTAAAAAATTTAACACAAGTTTTTCAGGAAAGATTAATGATTGCTAATGCAACAGGTTGTTCTTCTATTTATGGGGCTAGTGTTCCTTCATTTCCTTATAAAGTTGCTTGGGCAAATAGTTTATTTGAGGATAATGCTGAATTTGGTCTTGGTATTTATAAAGGGATAGAAGTTGCTAGAAGAAAAGTTTACCAATATATGAAAGAAAATCTGAATAAGGATAAAGAATTATTTTCTAAGTGGTTAGAGAATTTTAATAATGCAGATGTTTGCCGGGAAGTTTTAGCTGAAATTGATTTCGATCAACATAAAAAGTTAAGACAATATGCTAGTTATATTGTACCTAATAGTATGTGGATTGTTGGTGGGGATGGTTTTGCTTATGATATTGGTTATAGTGGAATTGACCATGTGATTTCTAGAAATGATAATATTAATATTTTAGTTTTGGATACAGAGGTGTATTCTAATACTGGTGGTCAGGCTTCTAAGTCTAGTAATAAAGGAGCAGTCGCTCAATTTGCTTCTCATGGAAAACAAAGTTATAAAAAAGATTTAGCCCGTATAGCAATGTGCTATCCTAATTGTTATGTTGCTTGTGTTAATATTGGTTATGATAAAGAACAATATTTGCGTGTTTTAAAAGAGGCTGATGAACATAATGGGCCTAGTCTTGTTATTGCCTATTCTCCTTGTATTGAGCATGGAATAAAAAAGGGGATGGAATATAGTTTAGTGGATAGTCATTTAGCAACAGAATGTGGATATTTTCCTATATTTAGATATTCTCCAGAAAAGGGAAAGTTTTATTTGGATAGTAAAAAAGTTGACTTTTCTTTGTATGATCATTTTCTAGAAGGAGAGAATCGCTATTTGAATTTGAAAAGAGTTAATCCAAAAGAGGCAGATATTATTTTAGAAGATCAGAAAAAGAATGCTATGAAAAGATATGAATACTTACAAAAATTAAGTGATGAATAAAGATATAAAGAAGTGATTTAAAAAAGCAGTAGGGGATTTGGTGTCTTTGTACTAGGTTGGGAGAACGATGTGGAAGAATGGGGGACCAAGTTTTTGTATTTTCCTTTTTTATATTGATGTTGGTATACTTTAAAACTAATCCTGATTATCGTAAATATAAATTATGGAGAATATGCGTGGCAATTGTTGCTGGTAAATTTTATTTTGCATGTTGAAAAAAATATTTGGAATTTTAATGTTTGGTGATATAATAGGTTTATAGTAGAAGAGGAGTTGGAAAAAGTGGCTGAAAAGTTAAAAGGTAAGAAGTTGAATTTTGGTGATTCTAATAATAAAAAAGGGTCGACTTTAACAAATAAAGAAGTTGTTCATGATGAGATAGAGAATGTTTTTTCGTCAGAAAATACTTTTAAAGTAAAAACGAGGAAGATAAAGAAGCCTCGTAGAAAAGGGATTTCTTTTACTCAAGCGATAAATGTTTCTGAAATCAAGAAAGCATCAGAGAAAGTAGTGGAAAAAGAAAAAATTAGAGGTCAGAAAATAAAGGAGAAAGTAGTAGACGAAGAAGAAAAAGTTACGGATAATGCATTAGAAACTGAAGAAACGATGTCAATTGCTGTAATTTTATTGATTTTGCTTTTGTGTTTTATTGTTGGTATTGTACTTGGCTATTTGTTGTATCATATCGCGATTAATAGTAGTAATGCTTTGCTTATTGTTCAATCATTTTTGAAGTAATTAAATTTTTAATTTGTTTGATTTCTTTTAAAGAACCTTTATTTCTTTTTGTTGTAGAAAATTGATTTGACAGTTAGGTGTAAATAGAAAAAATAAATGTAACCATATCGGTTACATTTATTTTTTTGCCATTGACTTATATTGGTTAAACAAGTATTCTTTGTTTAACTTATGGCTCCTTTATATTTTGTAAATTAGTTATGTATAAGAAATGGAGGTATTTTTATGAAAATGGCAAATTATTTTCTTTCTTTGTTTTACAACTTAAGTAAAGATAAACAAAAAACAATTTTAAGAAACATATTTTTACTTAAAGATGTTTCTGAATATACAATTTTTATTGCAAATAATAGTATTTATTTTAAAATGTATTTTAATTTTGTTTATTATCAATATGTTTTTCGACTAGAAAAAGTTAATCAAAATGGATTATCTTATGTTACTTTTTTTCATGAAAATAGAATTTGTTGTTTTTGGATTTTAACTCATTTATATCAAAAATCTTCGGAATCTAAATATTCTTTTGATATTTTATCAAAACTTTTTCTTTCTAATTCTAAAAGAGAAGCTAATTTTTGGTTTCGTCACCTTCTATAATGGGTTTCTTTTGATATTCTTTTAATATTAGATTTTTAGAATATGGGAGGTAATATATTGATAATGCTCGGTATTCTAAATTTAATGTTTTTGAAAAATCTTTTCTATATGCCGTTATGATAGGGATGCTGATTTGCTTTTTAATTTTATTTAGATGACGTTTTCCTTTTTGATTGAATCCAAGTACTCTGATGTAATCGATTTTTACATTTTTGGCTTCTTCTTTTGTAAAAGAAGTTAAAATATGAATTAACATGCGATTGATCTTATTGTAGGTATATCTTTTTGTTTTTAAACTTGAAACCAATTCTTGCCAACTATTGGTATTTTGAATCATTTTTTTCATTTTATTTTCGATTCCTTCTTCTACTGTTTGATAGATAGATAAGTCTTGTTCTGTTATAATTTTGTATTTTAGATAGGGAAAGTAATTTTCTAATGTTAAGTTTTTTTCTATATATTTTTCTATGCCTTTTGGTAAGTACTGTTTTATTGCTTTTTGTTGTTGAATTTCTTTTCTAATAAATGAGGCACTGGCAATATTTTTTTCTGTTCCTTTTCCGTGGTAATCACCTATTCGTTTGATTAAAAAAGGAGTTATTGGGTAATTATTGATAAGTATTTCTTTGATATAAGAGATTCCTAGGATGTCGTTTGGGTCTTTTGTTGTGTACCCGATGATGTCTTTCAATGTTTTACTTAAAGCTGTTGGATAATTGATACCAGTCTTTAAATATTCTTTAACCCTTTTTTGATATTCATTATTCTCTAGTTGTGTTTTTGCTATTTGAGTTAATTTTTTTAAGTCATTTGATTCACTTCCAAATGCTAAAATGTTGATTTTTAAACTATTTAAAATTTCTAGTGCTCCCTTAGCAAAAATATCTGCAGATTGTGTTGCATATGGAAAGGGGAGTTCAATTACTAAATCAAATTGATTATTTAAGGCGATTTTTGCTTTGTTCCATTTATTAATCATTGATACGTCTCCTCTTTGGGTGAAACTACTATTTGTAATTAAAATTAGAACAGAATTTGGATATTCTTTTTTTAGTTCGTTGATTTGATAGAGGTGTCCTAGGTGAAAAGGGTTGTACTCTGCAATTATTCCGATGATTTTTTGCTCCATATTTTTCCTTCTTTCATAAAATAAAATATAGATAAAGTATAACATAGATTGGTAAAATAGAAAATTCTTCTATTCTTAGAAAAAGATTATTTTTTAATTTAGCTAGATCAATTTTTAGATTTAGTTAGAAGTTTTTATATTTATTTGTCTTGGCAGTAAAAAAGAGTAAATAAATTTATTTTATTAAAAATAGGTAAAATTTATGAAAAAATTTTTTATCTATTTTTATCTTCTCAAACCTAGATATTTTAAGCCACGACAAAAAGATCTTTTTCAAGTAATTGCCTAATTGTATGTGCAAACTGTATAAAGAAATAATGACATTTCATAGCATTATCATTTCTGCTATTCATATGGCAAATATTGAAGGTTCTATGTTTTTGCATATAGAAACCGTCATTTTCTATCTTCCATCTTTTTCTCCCAAGACTAACAATTTCTTCAATATTATTATTAGTTATTTTTAAATTACTAATGTATTTAAAAGTAATTTTTTGTTTCTTTTTTACTTCAATATATTTAAAAACATTAATGAAAATTTCCTTAAATTCTATATTAGAAGATAAATAATAATTCTTTCCTGATGTTTCATTATTATACTTTATATTATCTTCAAACATTTCGTTTATTGATTTTAGCCTTTCAGGTTTTAAGTTAAAAATATAAAACCAATGATATTTTTTACAAATATTAATAATAGGCGTAGTAGCATATAAACCATCACCAGTTATTATGAAAGTATATTTAGGATAATTCTTCTTAATACGTGTAATCATTCTTTTAAATGCTTTTACTTCACAATCTTGTTTTTCATTTTCATTAAGCATTTTTTCATTTTCAATAAATTCGGAATCTAAACTAATAACAATTAACAATTGAACCAACTATCAATTTACATTCTAAAACATATTTGTAATAGGAATTTTTCCCATCTTTTGATTTTCTAGGTAGACAGTTTCCGTTCAAATTATAATCATGATTTGTCAAACCAGTTCCATCAAATAATAATTGAAAAGCATTATTAAACTTATACTTATCAAACATTTTAGATCTCATTAATGCTTTAACAATATACTTTTGAATATCTCTTAATTCATTAATATCTAAATGGATAAATACATCCTGTATAGTTTCCCAATAGGGTAATTCATTTAATTTAGTATTACAAATATCAGAAAGTTTTTTTATCGTAGCTTCAGTATTAAAATTATCCGTAATTGAAATCATGGATGTAAGACCACATAATAAACCAAACAATCTTGTCACACATATCGTTTTCATGTCATAAGTAATATATGATTTATTTCTTATGTCAGTTAATTTATTGAATTTATCAAATAGTTCAGGAAGACATTTAATTATAATAGAATATAATTCTTTTATTAAATGTTTATCTTTTTTTAATTCTCTTCTTTGTTTTCTATTCATTACTACAGACCACCTTTATCATGTAGTAATTATATCAAAAATTTATTGCGAAGAAAATTCACTTTTTTTCACTGTGCCTTGGTTGAAAAGTTGCAAAAAAGTAAATCTGGTGTTATAATTTCTTCACATGGAAAAAATAACTTTTTATGAGAAAGAAGGATGTTGATGAGAAAAATGAATTTTTCTTCTAAAAATATTAATAAGAAATTACATAAGGTGAGCCAATTTTTTAAAGAGCATTATATTATTTTTTTTAAGAAAGTTCCATTGTTATTTTGTTTTATCATAACAGCTTGGTTGAATACTTTATTACTTCGTATAATTACTGTTGGTAATTTTGCGTATTTGAAACCTCTTTTTATGGATTTGGGAATGATTTTGATTTTTTCTTCTTTTATGTTTTTATTTAAGAAAGAGAAAAGCCAAAAAAAATATTTAGTTGGATTGTCTATTTTTACGACAATTGTTTTGATTATTCATTCGGTTTATTATACTTATTATGATTCCTTTGCTTCGATTTCCTTGCTCGCTACTTCGGCTTTTGTTGTGGACGTTGGGGATGCGGTTGTAAAGAAAGTATTAAAAGCTACTGACTTACTTTATTTGTGGCAACCACTTTTTGTTTATTTTTATTATGTTAAGGAGCAAAAAAAGTATAAAGAATTAAAAAAACCAGTTAGTAGTGTTGATAGAAAATTTTCTTTTATAAATTTACTTGTAACGGGTGTGATTATCTTATTTTTCTCTGGATTAACAGTTACTCCTATAGAATGGAGTCGTTTTGGTAAGATGTGGAATCGAGAATCTGTTGTTTCTAGTTTTGGGGTTTACACTTATCAAGTAAATGATATTTTTCAAAGTTTAGAACCTAAAATTAATAATTTATTTGGGCATGATAAGGCTTTAAAAAAAGTTAGTGATTACTATTCAGAAAATTCAAATCCAGTAGAAAAAAATCAATACAGTGGTGTTTTTGAAGGAAAAAATGTTATTGTTATTCATGCAGAAAGTTTACAAACGATTGCCTTGAATCATTCGTTTAATGGAGTTGAAGCTGCTCCAACTTTAAAACGACTTGCGAATGAGGGAATTTATTTTAATAACTATTATTCTGAAGTTGGAGTAGGTACTAGTAGTGATGCTGAATTTACTTTTAGTACTTCCTTGATGCCTTCTTCTAATGGAACAGTTTTTGTAAATTATTTTGATAGACAATATCAGACAATTCAAAAGTCTTTTAGAGATAGTGGTTATTATACTTTTAGTATGCATGGTAATACTGGGGATTTTTGGAATAGGTCAACGATGCATAAAAATATGGGTTATGATAAGTTTTATAGTAAGAGTTCATTTAAGATTGATGAAACAATTGGCCTTGGCCTTAGTGATAAGTCGTTTTTTAAGCAAGTTGTTCCTAAGATTCAGGAAATTGTTCAAAAAGAAAATAAACCTTTTTATGGAACTTTGATAACGCTAACGAATCATACTCCTTGGAGCGACTTGGATTTGATGGATGATTATGATACGACGTGGACTGTTGATATAGATGGTCAAGAAATTGTCCGTGATTATATAGAGGGGACTACTTTGGGAGATTATTTTCGTTCTGTGCACTATATGGATCAGGCTATTTCGCAATTTCTTGATGATATGGATAACTCAGGACTTTTAGACAATACGGTTATTGTAATTTATGGCGATCATGATGCTCGAATTAGTAAAAAGAATTATAATTTAATGTATAATTATGATCCTTATACTGATTCTCTTAAAGAAGAGGGAGATGAAGGTTATATTGATTATAATGATTATGAGTATAAATTAGATAAGAAAGTTCCATTTATTATTTGGACTAAAGATAAGAAGATAACAAAAACGGTTTCTACTGCTACAGGAATGATAGATGCTTATCCAATTTTGGCTAATTTATTTGGTGTAAAAAATAGTGATTTTCGTCTTGGACATGATGTTTTAGGAAATTCTTCTGAAGATAATACTGTTCCATTTATTGATGGTTCATATGTAACAAATAAGATTTATTATAATGGTCAAAATGGAGAGTTTTATTCTGTTAGTGGTGATGCTATTGATTCCAATTATATATCTGATTGTTCAAAATACACGGATAGTTTGATCGATGTTTCTAATGATATTATTACTTATGATTTGATTAAGGAAATTTCTAGTAAAGATAAAGAAAAAAATTAATGTTGGAAGTTATTTCTTTATTTTAAAAGATTGGCGATATAAAAGTTTTAAAATGGTTAAGATAGTAAAATTTTGTCATATAGAGAGTGTGGTATAGAGAGTATGGTAAACTTGTATCAAAAAATTTATTGTTTAGCGTAGCACATGTTTAGAATTTTAGTCTATTAAAAATATATAATATCGTAAGGATTGGTTATTCAAAATCGTAAAACCTTAAAAAACACATCTAAATATTTGATGTGTTTTTTCATCTCTAATTTTGTTTTGTTTTTTGTTATATTTTCGTATTTTTGAATGTAATCTATAATATTGTCTTTATTATTTCTCGACTTTTGAAATTTTATATGGCAAAAAAACGTTGGTTACTCTAATATTAATAAGTGGTTGAAAGTATTAATATCTAAACGTGAGTAAAATATTTAAAACTTTATATTTTTCTATGCAAAAATTAGTTCTATGTAAAAATTAGTCTTCGTTTGAATGATGAAAAATTAGTACTTTTTCGGTGTTTATAAGATATAAGATTTTTGTGAGAATATAACTATGGAAGTTCTATTTATACTATTTGTTTTCTATTTTTATTAATTTTGCAT
Organism: uncultured Bacilli bacterium; assembly: GCA_934132915.1. Next base: position 2,262 of record CAKPAK010000023.1, on the reverse strand, counting down.
GGACAGCGACTCTTTTATTTCCTGTATCATCACAGGTTGACAGTGTAATAATTTTATCTGTATAGGATAAATTTGTGTTAAAGTTTTTAATACTTCTATTTTTTAAAGTATTTAGAAAATTTTGGTAATTTTCAGTAGAGTTAAATATAGATTGTAGATAATCTGTTGTGGGATTAATTTTGTATACTGAAAATATTTGCCAAATTGAATTTGTTTTTTTTGTAGACAACTTTATGTATTGTTTGTTAGCATTATTAAACCAGTTTTTATTTAGTAGGTATGGAATAGAACCAAACATTGTTCTATTGATTAGGTTGTGTCCGTAGATAATAGTATTATTATTGAATTTATCAAAATTGTCTCTAAAATCAGCAAAGATCCATCCGTTATTGGTTTTTCGTTTGTAAAAATCATGTTCTAGGTAAAAGTTATTGTCGCTATGTTGAACGATTGGATAATTAATATTTGTTCCATTTACTTGTATCCAACCAACAGTTTCGTTATTTTTTGCAATATAGGGATTTAGGTTTACGTTAATGTAATTTGTATTAATTTGTGTTGAATTTTTATCTGAGGAATCCTGAGGTACATTTTCAATTAGATCTTCGTATTGGTTAGGAGTATTTTTCTTTAGTTCTTCTTTATTTATGATAGGAGTGGTATTTAAACTGTTGGTAAAATTTTTCGTTCTTTCATTTTGGACATACCATCTTGTTAAAATGAAAATACCAATTAAATAAGTTAATAAAGAAAGTGTTGTAATGATAACGGGAATGAATTTATTTTCAAGTATATCTTCAGTTTTTTTTCTTTCAAAAGTATAGATCATTCCCTTTATTAAATACTTTGGAATTATACTTAATATAGTCCATAATCCAATTATGCTATATTTTAGAATATAAAATGGTAATTTTATGGTAAAAATTAATCCTAGCAAGAAGTATTTTATTATTTTCATTCTATCATTCTTCCTTATCTTATTACTGTATTATTATAGCATGTTAGGGGATAAATTCGCAACCTAACTATGGAAAAAAATTAATCAATTGTTATAACTTTTTTGTTAAAAATAGTAGGATTACATTTTTTTATGTTTGTTCTAGAGGAATTGAAATTTCTATGAAATGTGTGTATAATAATTTTAAGTTGGAAGTTCGGAGGTGATTTGATGTTTGAAAATGAGAATTTGAAAGTGGGAGATAAATTAGAGATCCATTGCTATAAACATAATGGGCATTTGCATAGACAATGGGATGAAGCTGTTTTACTTGAAATACACGATGATTATATGGTTTTTGGAAATAATAAAACAACGGTCGTTGATAGCGATGGTCAAGTTTGGAATACTAAAGAACCGGCTATTTTGTTTTTCTTTAAGGATAGATGGTTTAATATTATCGGACAATTAAAGGATTATGGAATTTATTTTTATTGTAATATTGCAACACCATTTTTGATTGATGAACATGTGATAAAATATATTGATTATGATTTGGATTTAAGAGTTTTTCCTAATGGTAGTTTTAAAATATTGGATCGTATGGAGTATAAGTTTCATAAAAAGCAAATGCATTATTCTAACCGCTTAGATTTTATTTTGAGATATGAATTGGGAAGTTTGATTGACATTGTTCGAAAAAAAGACTTTCCTTTCAATAAAAATACTATTGAGCAATTTTATAAAAAATATGTATTTCTTACTACTGGGGCTCAAGAACAAGGACAGGTATCTGATAACGTAGAAAATTTGTTGACATGATTTTTTATTTGTTATTTCTTCTAGTAAAACTAGGAGAATTTTTTTATGGAATTGGATTTTAAATAAAATTTTCTTGAACATATAAGTTGTATGTTCTATTGTTTTGATAAAATTAAATAAAAAAATAGATTGAAAATTACTTTGCAATTGGTTATGAATTGATTTAATTGGATATTAAAGTATAGGCGCAACATTTTTTTTAATGAACATTTATAATGATTAAAGAAAGTCTTAATTTGTGTAATTTTTATAAAAACACGAAAATAGAAAACTTTAATTATGCTTTTTTGTTTACAAATTAAAAAAAATATAAAAAACGCAAAAAAACTGTTGACAGTTGGTTGGTGATTTGGTATATTTGATATGCACTTCAGGAAAAAAGATATTTTTTTGGAAGTTGTTGCTGTACAAGTTTTAAATAATTTTAAAAAAATTAAAATTTGGTATTGACTTTGATTTAAAACTTTGTTATAGTATATGTTGTCTTTGAAAGAAAGACTGAT
>CAKPAK010000022.1 GCA_934132915.1 uncultured Bacilli bacterium | reverse complement strand
TAATTCAAAAATGTAAATAGAAAGGGATCAATCAATAAAAAATTAATTAATATTTCTATAAGATTGATTATACGTGAAAAACATGAAAATAATTAAAAATATCTTTCGGTTTATCTCTGCTTTTTTCAAAAACATTTATAAAATAATGGATAAACTAATCATCGTACCAATTACCAAGTTTATCGTTATGATTACGGATAAACTAGGAAATCGAACCGATCGAATTGAAAAATGGATGACCAAAAAAAATACCTTAATTTTTATTTCACTCATTTTAGCTATTGGATTGTTTGTTTATGTGGATAGTGAATCAACAACCATTATTACGGATAGTGCAGAAGTACTTTATGGTCAAAAAGTAAAAGCAACTTATAATAATAATTCTTATGTAATTGAAGGATTACCCAAAAGCGTTGATGTGACTCTAATTGGAAGAAAAGTCGATTTATATCTAGCAAAACAATTAGCGACCGGAGTAGTAACGGCGGATTTATCGGGATTAGGAGAGGGAATGCATACCATTAAATTGGAGTATGATTGTTCTATTCGATCAGTAGAATATAAACTTGCCCCATCTTCTGTTAATGTTACGGTTTATCCAAAAGTATCGCAAACGAGAACAGCAGGAATAGAAGTCATCAATAAAAATAAATTAGATAAGAAATTATCCGTTGGAGAAGTTACCCTAGATAACTCAGAAATTGTAATTAAAGGAGCAGAACATACCTTAAATAAAGTTTCTACCGTAAAAGCCTTAGTTGATGTGAGCAAACTCATTAATCCTAAAATAGGAACGCTAACACTTGATGAAATCAAATTAGTTGCTTATGATGCAAATGGAGAAGTGGTAAAAGGATTAGAAATGGAACCTTCTAAATTAAGTGCCAAAGTAACCATTAATTCTCCTAGTAAAGAAGTTCCTCTAAAAGTCATTCCAACTGGCGAGTTAGAGTTTGGAAAAGCGATTGATAGTATCACAACAGATGTTGCCAAAGTAACCGTTTATGGGGATCAAGACGTTCTAGATAATTTAGAATATATTCCTGTTGAAGTAGACATTACTAAATTAAATGAAAATAAAAGTTATGATGTAATTATTTCAAAACCATCAAGAATAAAAGAAATATCTAAAACGAATGTAAAAGTAAACATAACTTTAGGAACAGAAATTAGTAAAGAAGTGCAGAATGTATCCATTGAAACGGCAAATTTAGATACAGCGAAATATAAAGCTGTAGCCGTTGGCGAGAATTCTAGTAAAACAACTGTAATTATCAAAGGAACGAAAAATGTTATTGATACCATTGATGCCTCTACAATCAAAGCCCAAGTAGATTTAGATGGCTATGGGGAAGGAGAATATGAAGTTGCTGTAAAAGTAACTGGAGAAGATAACAAAGCAACATATACCCCAAAAACAACCAAAATAAAGGTAAAAATCAGCAAAAAATAGGTATTTTATCTTGACAAGTAGCATTTAGTTATAATATAATTGACTACGAAAGAAACGGAAAGTAGATGTATTCATCTCACCTGATTGCCAAGTTAGCAATAGGTAAAAAAGCTAAGAAAACAAAATAAATGTTACAAATCGTTAAGCTTTTGAATGAGTAAAATGAATACAGACTTCCTGTATTCATTTTTTATGGAGGTGTTTGATATCGCAAACAATAAAGATAACTTAGTTAATGAGCAAATTAAGGCAAAAGAAGTCATGGTCATTGGACCAAACGGCGAACAATTAGGAGTGAAAAGTAAACGAGATGCATTAACATTAGCATCTTATGCGGGATTTGACTTAGTATTAATGAGTGAAGGAGCCAACCCACCCGTTTGTAAGATTATGGATTACAATCGCTTTAAATATGAAAAAAAGAAAAAAAGCAAAGAAGCACAAAAAAAACAAAGAGAAGCCATGGTAGATATTAAAGAATTTCGCCTATCCGTAACCATTGACAAACATGATTTTGACACACGAGTAAATAATGCCAAAAAGGCATTAACAAGAGGAGACAAAGTCAAAGCAAGCATTCGCTTTAAAGGCCGTCAAATTGCTCATCCTGAACTAGCGAAAGATGTGCTAAAGAGATTTGAGGAATCTTTAAGTGATATTGCAGAAGTAGAAATCCAACCAAAGATGGAAGGAAGAAGTATCTTCATGCAACTTACACCAAAAAAGTAGAAGGAGAATATGATTATGGCAAAAAAAGTAAAAGTAAAAAAAATCAAAAAGAAAACACATAGTGGCTTAAAAAAAGCCCTAAATGTAAGACAAAGTGGCTCAATTTCCATTAAAAGCCAAGGAACAAGACATAACACAGGAAAAAATAGTGCAAAAAGAAGTAGACAAAAAAGAAAAAGCAATGGCCTAAACCATTCAGATTTAAAAAGAGTAAAAGATTTAATTTAATAATAGAAGGATGAGTGAAGAGTAATGACAAGAGTTAAAGGAGGCACAGTTGCACGTGCCAGAAGAAAAAAAGTATTAGATCAAGCCAAAGGCTATTTTGGCAGTAAACATAGATTGTATAAAACAGCACATGAGCAAGTCATGCATTCTGGACAATATGCGTTTAGAGATAGAAGACAAAATAAAAGAAATTTCAGAAAATTATGGATTACAAGAATTAATGCAGCATGCCGTGAAAATGAGATTAGTTATTCAAAATTTATTAACGGATTGAATAAAGCTGGCGTAACCATTAACCGAAAGATGTTAAGTGAACTTGCAATTGACGCTCCAGAAGCATTTTCTGATTTAGTAAAAATTGCGAAAGATAGTTTAGACGGAAAAGAATACAAACCTACTATCGCAAAGAAAACGACTGAAGTAAAAGCAGAAGAAACAGAAGAAAAAAAGAAAGCAACAACGAAAAAAACAACGACAACCAAAAAAGAAACTTCAGCCAAAAAAACAACAACGAAAAAAGAAGAAAAATAAAATCATAAAAAATATCTAGTCAAATAGATATTTTTTTTGTATAATAAAAGAGAATAGAGAATCGGGGAGGAATCTTATGTTAGGAAAAATAGTGAGTATTTTAGGGGATACCGTAAAAATAAAACTAGAAATAAATTTATCAGACTTAGATAATATTATGGGAAAGAATGTTATTTTCGAAGAACCAACCATAAAAATAGTAGGAGAAATATTAGAAGGAGATACAACCTATCTAAACATCAACTTAATTGGCGAAATAAAAAATAATAAATTTATTTATGGAAGTAGCGTCAAGCCTTCTTTTCGAGACAACTGCCGGATCATTACACCGGAAGAATTAGATATTATTTATCAAAATGATCCATCCACCAACGCAATTAGTATGGGATCATCTGTTGTCTATGATAACTATAAAATTTCTTTAGACGTAAATGCCTTTTTCTCCAATCATTTTGCGATTTTAGGAAATAGTGGATCAGGAAAAAGTTACTCGACTTCTAAAATTTTACAATCCATTTTTTATGAAGCCAAAAACAATATTCCTTTCCGCACAAATCTCTTCCTGTTTGATGCGTACGGAGAGTACCAGCCAGCTTTCTTCAATATTGGAAATAATAATCCTAATCTAAATTATAAAGTGATCACGACAGATTTAAATAGTACCGAATTTACGCATCTTTCCCTTCCATTTTGGCTACTTGGGGTAGATGACATTGCTCTTTTACTAAATGCCAACGACGAAAATCAAATTCCCATTATTGAAAAAGCCTTGAAATTAGTAGGATATTTTACTAAAAGTGAAGAAGAAGTGATTGATCAAAAAAATGATATTTTAGCGCGAAGTATCTTAGATATTATCTTTTCGGGAAAAAATCCTAGTGAAATTAGAAACAAATTAACTTCTGTTTTAACCAAGTTTAAGACCAAAGATATTAATCTAGATATTCCTCTAACCAAAGGGGGATGGAGTAGAACCATACGACAGTGTCTTTTTGTCGAAACGTCAGGAAAATTTGCCGATATTGAAGTCGTAATTCAATACTTAGAAGGATTTACAAGAAATGACTTTCAATTGGTATTACCAGATGGCACTTTTGCCTATGGTTTAAAAGAATTTTCTCTTGCCTTAGAATTTGCCCTTATCTCAGAAGGGGTATTAACCAGTGAAAAAGTGTTTGATTATGCCAATGCCTTAAAAATCCGTCTAAATACATTAATGAATAGCGATTATGCTCAATTTTTTGAATATTCAAATTATGTTACAAGAGAAGGATATATCAAAGATTTATTAATGGTACCAGGAGGAAGAAAGGCCCAAATTATCAATTTTAATATCAATTATGTTGATGATCGCTTTGCCAAAAATTTGGTAAAAATTTACTCCAAACTATTATTTGATTATGTCGCTAAATTAAAAGATAGAGGCTCAATTGCCTTTCACATTCTTTTAGAAGAAGCCCATCGTTACGTCCAAGAAGATATTGATGTAAAATTATTTGGTTATAATATTTTTGAACGTATTGCTAAAGAAGGAAGAAAATACGGAATATTATTAGGATTAATTACCCAAAGACCATCTGAACTCAGCGAAACGGCCATTAGTCAATGTAGTAATTTCTTAGTGTTTAAAATGTTCCATCACAACGATCTTGCCTTTGTAACTTCGCTTCTTCCCAATATCAGTGGAAATTTAATTACAAGATTAAAAACTTTTCATTCCGGAACCTGTATTGCCTATGGAAGTGCTTTTAGAATGCCCGTTATCGTAAATGTTGATGAACCAAATCCTTCTCCATTAAGTCAAAACGTAAACATTTCTAAAGTATGGTACGTAAAACAACAATAAAAAGGAGTCGTAAATTTTAAAGTTTCATTCACAAAAAATACTTCAAAAGAACATTTCTTTTTAAAGAAATAACTTTTCTAAAATTTGTCATATTACCAATCAGTAACCATAGTTTAGGCTAATATTTAAAAATAAAATTGACAAAAATTAACTTATGTGATAATATAAACCTCGAAAAGGGGGAAGAAGAATGAGCGATGATCTAAAATTAAATCAATCCAATTTATCTTCAACTACGCAACCAGAAGATGTTAGAGATTTATTTGCGATGTTATTTACAACTTATCATTTATCAGAGAATTATAAAATTATTTATAAGAAAGATTCAGAATGTACAATTCCTAAAAAATTAATAGAATTATATTATAAATTTATAAATCCTGATTATAACAACATGATATATTCTTTTAAAAATAAGTATATATCGAATGAAATATTGGTTGAAAAAAATGATACCAAAGAACAAAGAAAAGGATTAAGCAATGTATACCAATATATTCAAGATTATGATTTTAACCAAAAACCATTAAATTTATTTATTGCTTCCTTAGAAATTAATAATATCTTATGGAAACCAACTGATGATCTAAATACAAAATCCTTAGAAATCAAGACAGAAGAATTAAGGAGCAAAATCGATAAATTAAAACAAGAGGCAAAACGAGAAAGGAACTTAAAAAAATATCAACAAGCCCAACAATTAGAAAAAGAAATCAAGGCAATGTGTTATAAAACAAGAATTGGTGGACAACTTAGAAATAATAATAATGACGACGATGTTCGCTTGAATAAAATGGATATTGTAATTCCAAAACCAGAAGAAGCAATCAAGTTAATGAATGCCTATTTAGATCAAGAAAAAGTGAATGAGTTTAACTCGGCCTTTCAAGATGAAGATATTATTAAATATATATCATATTGTGTAAAAGAAACGACAAAATTAATCAAAATACAACCATTTTTTGATGGGAATAAGAGAACTTTTAGAGCCCTTTTAAATTTAATGTTTAAAGCGAAAGGATTACCTCCCGTATATATTAGAACAGGAGAAAGAGAAGCATATAAAAAAGCTTTATATAATGCAATGAAAGATGAAGATTATTCCTATATTACCGATTTTTATTTATTTAAAATATGCGATTCCATTTATGAATTAGATGTGGAACCTTATAAAGAAAAAATGTTTCAAGAAAATGCAAACGAAAAAGGAAAAAAATAATTTTTCTATCACTTTGCATTTTTATTTATTTCTTAATTCTCAACTTTTTTGTCAAAAAGCAAACAAAATAAAAGGCTTAATTTTTTTAAAAACTAGAGACTTTTCTAGAGAATTTTGATACAATAATACTTGTAAACGAAAGAAGGTGCAATGTGAAGATATTAAATGTTAAAGGTTGTAATGATTACTTACCAAAAGAACAAAAAATAAGAGACTATATCAATGATAAATTAAAAGAAACATTCATAGAGTTTGGTTATCAATCCATCGAAACCCCAATTTTATGTTATTATGATATGTTAATTGATAAATACGATGAAAATAATGATCTAGTAAAAGAAATATACAAATTATCTGACCAAGGAAATAGAGAATTAGGACTTCGTTATGATTTAACGGTTCCTTTCGCCAAATTTATTGCTATCAATAAAAATAAAATTAATTTTCCTTTTAAACGCTACGAAATCGCTAAAGTGTTTCGTGATGGTCCCGTAAAGTTAGGAAGAGATAGAGAATTTACCCAATGTGATGTTGACGTTGTAGGGTTGTCAGGACAACTTATTGAAGCAGAATGCTTAAACCTTTATGTCAATGCCTTTCAAAAATTAAGTATTGAAATAGAAATTCAATACAATAGTAGAAACTTAATGCGAGGTCTAATTTTAGAATGTTCTAGCGAAGCAAAAAATATGAATGCCATCATCACCATTATCGATAAAATGAATAAAATCAGTAAGGAAGAATTTAGAGAATCACTAAAGAAATTATCATTAGAAGATAAAGAGATTGATAATTTACTACAAAATTTTAATTTATCTCTAGAAGAATTAACTGAAAAATACAAAGAGACAACGATTCAAGAATTAAAATTAGGACTTGAAGAGTTGAATCAGTTAAATCTTTACCTAAAAACTCTAAAGATAGATAAGTATTGTCAGTTCACTCCAACTCTTGCTCGTGGTCAGGATTATTATACGGGAAATGTTTTTGAAGTTTATGAAAAGAACCATCGTCTAAATTGTAGCATTGGTGGGGGAGGCCGTTATGACAATATGATTACAAATTATATCCAAGACGGTTGTTCTTATCCTGCTGTTGGAATTAGTTTTGGTCTATCTTCTATCTATGAATTATTGAAAGAAAAAGATCTTTCCTCCATGAAAACGACAACGCTTTATTTAATTCCGATGAATACAGAAAAAGAGACCTTGAATTTAGCCAACCAATTTAGAAGACTAGGCATCGCTGTTGTGATTGAAATGAACAATAAAAAAATCAAAAAATGTTTTGAATGGGCAAACAAACAAGCCATCCCTTTTGTCTCTGTTATCGGCGAAGATGAAATGAAAGATCAAAAATTAAAAATCAAAAAAATGAGTACTGGAGAAATCATAGAAGTTCCGTTCTCTAATCTAGATTGCTTTATAAATAAAAAGAAATAAGTTCTTCTCAATAAAGAAGAGCTTTCTTTTCTAAAGATAAGGAGAATAACAATGAAAGTAATAAATTTAAGAATTTATCAATTAAGAAAATTAAAAGAACTTGTTCTAGAAAAGGGAACCCTAAATACAGAAGCTTTAATGCTAATTTTAAACAAAAATCAAGCCAAGAGCGCAACCGGAGGAAAAATGCTTTTTAAGTATTTAGATGCACAAGATGACGAAAAAATAATGGGAAGAAAAATTTATACCCTAAATTTATTAAATGCTTCTAGAGGATACAAAGAAATGAAAGAACTAATCATTCCAGATACCATTGTCATTGTCGATAATAAAATAGCAGGATTTGCTTTACCATTAATTGAAAATCATATCAATTTAGGAATCTTTTTAAACAAACCGGACAATGCTTTTCAAAAAAAATTAGCCTATTTACAGCAAGTGGGAATGATCATCAATAAAGTAATTCATGTGAAAGAGGAAAGTTTTCAAATGAATTTTGGCGATTTAAATGAATTTAATTTTATTATCGATAAAACCGATATGATTCGAGCAATTGACTTGGATAGTGCATATATTGGCCAGGATGAACCCTCGAATACTGCCTATTATTTATTAAAAAATAAATACTTATCAAGTTTCCCTGATAAATATCGAAAAAACCGCACAGGAATTGTTATTCCAAGTAATGAGACCGATCTTTATTGCTACAATATGATTTTATTAAATACCATTTCTGGTGAGAGTATGTATAAGAAGGATTTAGATATTTTTTATAAGTACTTATCTTATCTACAAGATGTTGGCTTAGATAAAGAATTAATTAAAATTTTCTCCTCCCTTTATTTACCAATTCCTAATCAAAATCCATTCTCTTTAGTGAAAACCATTCCTCTTAGTCTAAAAAAAGAAATCACTTATCAACACTTCAAAAAAGAATATAAAATAAAAGAATAAAAATTCTCCCAATTGCTCAAGATGTGAGTAGAAAGGAGAATTTTTTTAAATGGCACGTCATAAAGTAGAAATTTGTGGCGTGAATACTGCGAATATGAAAGTTTTAACCAATGAAGAAACAAAAGAGTTGTTTCAAAAAATGAAAGAAGGGGATCCTTTTGCTAGAGAAGATTTAATTCATGGCAATTTAAAATTAGTTCTATCTATCTTAAAAAAGTTTAATGGTAAGACCGATAATCTTGATGACTTGTTTCAAGTAGGGTGCTTGGGATTAGTGAAAGCGATTGATAACTTTGATACTTCCTACGATGTCAAACTATCAACTTATGCGGTTCCTATGATTTTAGGAGAAATCAAGCGCTATTTAAGAGATAATTCGGCCATTCGCGTAAGTCGGAGTGTAAAAGATTTAGCTTATAAAGTATTAAAATTAAAAGAAGAAATGGTTACCGAAAATGGTCTCGAGCCAACCGATAAAGAACTATCCGCCATCTTAGGAACTAGTGAATATGAAATTGCCAATGCCCTAGAGTCATTACGTGAGCCTGTAAGTATGTATGAACCCATTTACAACGATGGTGGTGATACCATTTATCTTTTCGATCAAATTAGTAACAAAAAAGAAGAATATGATCTCGACTATAAACTAGCTGTTGACAAAGCAATGAACAACCTTAAACCACGCGATCGCCAAATTTTAGAAGCCCGTTTTTTAGTAGGAAAAACGCAAATGGAAATTGCTAGTGAGTTAGGAATTAGTCAAGCCCAAATCTCCCGGATTGAAAAAAATGCCATAAAAGTACTGAAAAAGAACATCAAAGAATAAAATGAAATAGGGAGGAAAAATGAATTTATCCGATTTACAGGAGAAAGAGGTTGTTGATATTTCAACAGGCTCTAGAATAGGAACCATTATTGATGTCATCATCTCCACTAATGGAATGATTTCTAAAATTGTTTTAGAGGAATCAAAAGGAAGTAGAAGATTTTTAACTTCTCAAAAAGAAGAAATTTATTTAGATTGGAGTCAATTAATTAAAATTGGAGATGACATTATTTTAATTGATGGCAACAAAAGAATTTAAAAAAAAGATATTCAAATCAATTGCAAAGAATATCTTTTTATTATATACTTAAACTAATTAAAGTAGGTGGAAGATGAAAAAATTAAATCGGAAAGGATTCACCCTAATTGAAGTTTTAGCGGTGATTGCAATTATTGCACTATTAGGCTTAATTGCCGTACCTGGTGTCTTAAGAACGATAAAGGGAAGTAGAGAAAGTACTTATAATATGATGGTATCCAATATTAAAATCGCTGGAACCGAACTTTTTGAAGAACTAGATTTAATGGGGGAAGAAAGCACTTTAGAAGAATACAATGCCCAAGGCGTAAAAACAGGAGTGAAACTCACGAGGGAAAAAGTCAACTCGACTAACCCCAATTTAAAAGTTTATCAAATCCAAACCAACTTACAATCCCTAGTAAGTACGGGCTTTTTAAAAGGAACAACCAAAGAAGAAAATGGGGAAAAGACTCCTATTTTAATCAATCCTAAAGACGACAAGAATATTGGCTTCTGTGAAATCATCATTCGAAAAATAACCGAAGTTTCTTCTGAAGAAAAAACAACTTACGAAATAATTGGAATGACCGCAAATACGTCTTGTCCCAAAACAGAAGAGTATCAGGTGAACCCGCAAACAACGACAATGGGAAATTATAAAGAAACAACCGGTAGTACTACTTCTTACTCATTTTTTGAACCATCGAATTATACCTTTTATCAAAAAATGGCCATTTCTTCCTTAGGAAGTAGCACGCCGACGACAACTTTAGAAACACCCGTTAATTATAGTACGATTTCTTCAAATCGCTATTTTTTGGCTTCGAATAAATCCGGGAATCAACTTCTTTTTAAACGCACTTCTATTTATTTAAATAGTTATAAAATTTTAATCAGTACGTCAACAGCATCCTTTAGGCAATCCGTCACCAAAAATGCAAGTGGATCAACAATCAGTACTGGGGCAAATTATTATTATGGCACGAAACTTCTTTATGATGGAAGTCAGTTTATTTTATCCGGATTGCTAAACAGAGCCAGTTATCCTACCAGAGGAAAAATTACTTGTTTGAATACCCAAAGTAATTCTTCCTCTACCTGTTCATCTCCCCAATATGTAAAGAGTGTATCGCAAAGTAGCAGCCCCCAAGGAAATACGGCAAAAAAATATACCTATCGTGCCACTACAACAAGAATTAGTATAAGACAATACCAAACCGCCCAATTGCTTTCCAAATCGTCGAAAAATCTTTATAGTAAAGAATATTCCTTTAATCCTTTTAATGGCAAATTTACCCTAATCGAGCCAATCAAATTAGACTGGAATACAGGAAAAACAAAAATTATTTCTAACACCAAATATACCTGTCTTGCTGGTAACACTTCAACTTGCAACATCCTTTATGAAGTTCTTCCTACCAGTAGCGATAATACCTTAGCACTAGCGCCACATATCAAATATGAAGAAATAGATTAATCGCATAAAAGTTAAGAAAAAACCTATACTAAAGAATAGAATAGGTGATGAGATGAAAAATAAAGATAATTATACAAAAATCGTAATAAAAGATTCTTCAAAAGAGTTATTTTATAAAATAATCACCTCTGTATTTATTCGTGGTCTCTTATTAATCATTCCAATCTTTTGGAGTAATACCATCAATTATTTGAGTGAAGAAAATTATCCCAAAACTTATTCTCTTATCATTATAATTATCCTGATCAGCATCTTTTATTATATTTGGCAATATTTAAATCAAGTCAGCTGGTTTCAATTTTATAATAAACTTTACCTAGGATATACAGCCCTAATTACCAAAAATAACCCAGAAGGAATCAAAAAAATTACATTAGGCGAGTATACAAACGTCATAAATACAGATATTGATATTCTCTGTAATTTTTTAGGAAATGGTGTAGCAAGAATCATTCAAATTTTAGAATTGTTATTTATTTATTTTTATTTTTTAACACAGAACTTCTATATTTTCCTAATCACCATAATTGTTTCTATCCTAATGATTATGCTGATGATTATCTCTAGCAATCAAATCAAAAACGAAAACATTAAACGCAAAACTTCTCTTGATCGAAAGACCGTCATTGCGCATCAGATTTATGATAAATTAAAAAACAACGAAACGCCTACAAATACCTTTAAAAAATTCCAACAAAGCAATATAGAGTATTTAAAATCCAATAAAAGATTTAATCTCCTAGCCGAAGCGCTCATTTATTTAGTTTTAGGGATCATCGAACTTACCAAGTATGGAATGATTATTTATAGCGTCTATTTAATTCGAATGGGGGAAATGGAAGTCGGCACAATCATATTAATTTATACTTACTATGATAAAATTATTACGAATTTTGAAGTACTAGGAACCATCAGCGCCGAATATCAAAGTTTCCTTGTTTCTTTAAAACGATTAAACAAATTAGGGAAAAATGTTAGTTTAGAATAATTGAGAGAAAAGGTCAATACTTCTTCAGCACTTTCCTAGAAAAAAACAGAAAAATAACCAGAAAGTAATTTTTTTAGAAAAAAATGCTTTCAATCCACTAATTTTATGATATAATAGACAAAGCAAGAAAAAAAGAGGTGTAGGAAAATGAAAATTAGAAATATTGCAATTATTGCCCATGTCGATCATGGAAAAACAACATTAGTGGATCAACTCCTAAAAAAATCAGGAACATTTCGAGAGAATGAAGAAGTCGAAACAAGAGTGATGGACTCTAATGCAATTGAAAGGGAAAGAGGAATTACCATTCTCGCTAAAACAACAGCCATTCATTATAACGGCTATAAAATCAACATCTTAGATACGCCAGGTCATGCTGATTTTGGAGGAGAAGTAGAGAGAATTATGAATATGGTGGATGGTGTTTTACTTGTTGTTGATGCCTATGAAGGAACCATGCCTCAGACAAGATTTGTTTTAAAAAAAGCTTTAGAAGCTGGCGTAAAACCAATCGTCATTATCAATAAAGTAGACAAGCCAACCGCTCGTGTGGAAAAAGTTTTAGATGAGGTTTTAGACTTATTTATTGAACTTGGAGCCGACGATGACCAATTAGAATTTAAAACAGCCTATGTTTCCGCATTAAATGGAACAGCTAGCCTAGATCCCAATCCGGCAACCCAACAAGAAAGTTATGACGATTTATTTAAATTAATTATTGACGAGATTCCCGAACCAAAGGTTAATCCTGAAGGAAATTTACAATTTCAACCAGCTTTACTAGATTATAATGATTTTGTTGGTCGAATAGGCATCGGAAAAATCTCTAGTGGTAATATCAAAGTAAATGAAATGGTATCTTGTGTGCGACTAGATGGAAGCATTAAACAATTTAGAATTCAAAAATTATTTGGCTTTGATGGATTAAAAAGAATAGAAATTCCTTCTGCTACAGCCGGAGATATTGTAGCCATTGCCGGAATGCCTGATATTTCTGTTGGAGAAACCGTTTGTAACGTAGGAAAAGAAGAAGCATTACCTATTTTAAGAATCGATGAACCAACCTTAAAAATGACTTTTATGACCAATAATAGCCCTTTTGCGGGAAAAGAAGGAAAGTTTGTAACAGCCAGTAAAATCGCTGATCGCCTATTTAGAGAAACGCAGAAAGATGTTAGTTTAAAAGTAGAACAATCAGGCAATGAGTCTTGGACCGTATCTGGTCGTGGAGAACTTCATTTATCTATCTTAATCGAAAATATGCGCCGTGAAGGGTTTGAACTACAAGTGTCAAAGCCTGAGGTTATCATTAAAGAAATTGATGGTATAAAATGTGAACCATATGAAGATTTACAAGTAGAAGTTCCAGAGGCCAGCGTTGGTAATGTGATTGAAGCTCTAGGCAACAGAGGCGCCAAAATGGATAACATGACCAACGAAAACGAATTAGTTCGTTTAAATTACACCATTCCATCAAGAGGATTAATTGGTTTCATGACCGATTTTATGACCATGACCAAAGGTTATGGAATTATCAATCATACTTTTAAAGAATATGCACCAGTCGAAAATGTAAATATCGGGGAAAGAAAACTAGGGGTTCTCGTTTCCATGGAAAACGGAAAATCCACCGCATATAGTATTGGAAATTTAGAAGATAGAGGAATTATGTTCATTGAACCCGGTTGCGACGTTTATGAAGGAATGATTGTAGGAGAGTGTAATCGTGAAACCGATTTAGCGGTAAATGTGGTAAAAGGAAAACAATTAACCAATACAAGAGCAGCAGGTTCAGATCATACCGTTGTTTTAAAAAGACCTCGTCCAATCACCCTAGAATATGCTCTAGAGTATATTAATATGGATGAATTAGTCGAAGTTACGCCAGAAAACATCCGCCTTCGTAAAGAAATTTTAAATACAGAATTAAGAAAAAAACACGATAGCAAAAAATAAGCACAATCAGTAACCATGAATTGTTTAACAATAAAGAGTACGCTCAAATTGTTAAACAGTTTTTTTTATAACCAATAAACAAGAATTCAAAAATTGATAAAAAAAAGAGGAAAGAAATGATATAACGATGATGCAAAATAAACTTTATTTTGATAGAAAAAATTTTCTTTTCAAGAAAAATAAAATGAAGTATTTTACTAACAAAAAATATTATTTCTGTAAAATCATTGATTTGTGAGTGAATTCCCGAAAAAAATATGTTACAATGTTATTAAGTATCTAGATGGTGGTGATAATATGGATAACGTATTTGGAATTGTAATTACAACTTTTTTAATTGCTATAGCCCTAGTTTTTTTAACCCTAGCCATAACAAGAAGAAAAACAAGCAAAAAATACAAAGCCTACATAAGCGAATTAGATATTGAAAAAAATCAATTAATTAATGTGAAAATTTTGTCGGAAATTACCAAAGTTCGTGGATTAGTTAAAACAGATAATTTAAAACATAAACTAGAAGATTGGGATAAAACATTCAATTACATTAAAGAAGAGTGCTTACCACAGATTACCGATCAAATCAGTGAGGTCGATTTTTTAATTGACAAGAAAGATTATCGAAATGCCGTCAAAAAAATGGCTGGAATAGAATTAGAAATTGGTTCCTTACAAAAAAAGAGTCAAAAACTAATTGATGAAATTCAATTGATTACCAATTCTGAAGAAAGAAACCGAGCTCTAATTACGAAGTTAAAAGTATCTTATCGAGAATTACAAGCTAAATTCAATCGATGCGAAAAAGAATATGGAGAGTTAAAAGAACCAATTGAAACTGTTTTTCAACAAATTGATGACCAATTTATTGAATTTGAAAACGCAATGGAAAATAATGACTACGTTCATGTTGAAGAAGTGGTAATTATTATTGAAGAGCAATTAAATCGTCTAAAATACACTTTAGAAAATATTCCTTCAGCTTTATTAATGGCCAATATTCTCATTCCTGGTAAAATAGAAGAAGCCAATATTGCTTATGCAAGAATGCAACGAGATGGGTATCCTCTAGATTATTTAAACGTAGAATATAATTTAAAAGAGATTGATAAAAAAACAAAAGGAATTATGGAAAATTTAAAAAAACTAGAGTTAAAAGATGCTGACATTGAATTAAAAACAATTCTGGAATATTTCAATACATTATTTAGAGATTTTGATAAAGAAAGAGAATGTAAAGATAATTTTAAAGAAGGATGTAAAAAATTTCGCTACAAATTAGAAAAAGTCAATAAAGTTGTATATGATATTTATATCCAAATTGATGATATTAAAGTTACTTACGATTTAACGGATGAGGAAATGAATCGGTTTAGTGTACTGAATAGAAATTTAGAAGTCATTAACGAAGATTTCAAGAATTTATTAGAACATGGAAAAAGTAAAACCTTTGCCTATTCCAAATTAATGGATGAATTAGATGGCTTGGGAGTTAAGTTATCTCGATTACAAGATGATTTAGATTATCAATTAAAGTCTATTACCAGTATGCAAGATGATGAATATCGTGCCAAAGAACAACTAAATACCATCGAAGAACTATTGCATCAAGCCAAAATGAAATTAAAAGACTATAAATTACCAATCATCCCAAGTAGTTATTATGTTGAATTAAAGGAAGCACAAGATGCCATTCGTGAAATTGTTAAAGAATTAGATAAGAAACCAATTGTAATTAAAATATTAAATATTCGTGTAGATACTGCTAGGGATTTAGTTTTTAAAATTTATAACAAAACAAACGATATGATCAAAGTTTCTAGTCTCAGTGAAAAAATGATCCTTTACGGAAATCGGTATCGCAGTATGTATCCAGAAGTAGATCAAGGATTGGAACAAGCAACTGCCTTATTTTATAAAGGACAGTATGAAAAATCTTTAGAAAAATCTATTCAGACAATTCAATTTGTAGAGGAAAATCCATTGGGGAAATTTAGTAAATAACTTTACATTTTAGTTATTTTATGATAATCTCTATTATGTAAGATAAATAGAATAAAGAGGAGGAACATATGAGTTTTATAGATTTTTTATTAAAATATTACATATGGATATTAGGGGTGCTAATTGTCTTAATTCTGATCGTAATTGGCGTTTTAGTTGAGTCAAAAAGCAAAGAAAAAGGAGAAAAAAAGGAGAAAAATAAGAAATCAACGACGACTTTGGCTGAAGCACAAAATCCTGAAAACATTACAACGACTTCTTCAGGACAACCAGGCTTGGCAAATGAGCAAATACAGCTTGAAAATTCTTCCAAAATATCACCACAAGTGTCTATGATGAATTCAACAATGCCAAATCCAACCAACATGAATAACACAAACCAAACTAATGGATTAAATTCTTTTGAAATGATAAATCATTCGGGGATGGAATCAAACCCAAGTATAAATTCGATGTCAACAGTGAATCCAGTACCAACAGTAAATTCAGTAATGGAGCAGGCGCCAAGTATAAATCCGGTACCAACAGTAAATCCAGTAATGGAGCAGGCACCAAGTATAAATCCGGTACCAACAATAAATTCAGTAATGGAGCAGGCACCAAGTATAAATCCGGTACCAACAGTAAACCCCGTAATGGAGCAGGCCCCAAGTATAAATCCAGTACCAACAGTAAACCCCGTAATGGAGCAGACACCAAGTATAAATCCGGTATCAACAGTAAATCCAGTAATGGAGCAGGCACCAAGTATAAATCCAGTACCAACAGTAAACCCAGTAATGGATCAGGCACCAAGTATAAATCCGGTACCAACAGTAAATCCAGTAATGGATCAGGCACCAAGTATAAATCCGGTACCAACAGTAAATCCAGTAATGGAGCAGGCGCCAAGTATAAATCCGGTACCAACAGTAAACCCAGTAATGGAACAAGCCCCAAGTATAAATCCGATACCAACGGTAAACCCCGTAATGGAGCAAGCACCAAGTATAAATCCGGTACCAACAGTAAATCCAGTAATGGAGCAAACAACAAGTATAAATCCGGTACCAACAGTAAACCCCGTAATGGAGCAGGCGCCAAGTATAAATCCGGTACCAACAGTAAATCCCGTAATGGAACAAGCGCCAAGTATAAATCCGGTACCAACAGTAAACCCCGTAATGGAGCAGGCGCCAAGTATAAATCCGGTACCAACGGTAAACCCATCAATAGAACAAACATCTCAACAAACGGCGACCCCTTCACCAAACAATGAATTTTTAACAACGAATGGTTCACAGCCATTTGATATTAATAGTATGTTTGCCAACAATAAATAGCATACAGAAAGGAAAGAAGAATCATGATGAATGAAAATGAAATAAACAGTGAACACAAAAAAAGAGATACCTATAGAGCTACAACGAATTTAAATATAGATATGGAAAATCCACAAATTCATATCAATAGTGCTGTTGGAATGAATATCAAAAATACAGAAAATAACTTCTCTATGGATTCAAGTGATTCTTCTGGCAACTACAATGATTTTTATAAAGATTATTCTAAAGATACAAACATCAATCAGCAAGAAAGTAATCTTGCTAATTTAATTGATCAAAACTTTTCCAAGAAAAATGAGGATAAAATCTATCCTCAGCAAAATGATCCTGTGCTTCCTCAGAGAACATCTTCTGAAGATACTTATCAAAATCAAAATTTTTCGCTCCCACAACAAGAAAGCACCTTTGTTCCTACAGCCCAGTATTCCAGTGGAGATTCCAGTAATTATACTGCAGAATATGAACCAACAATGGAAGAAAATAAAAAGAAAAGACAATTTACCATCCCCACAGAAGTGAAAATCATGGGATTTATCGTCTTTATTTTACTAATATTTGTTTTGATTATGCCGTATATTTATGATTTTATTAAAAGTCTTCAACTAGCCCTTACTCGATAAGGCGATAATTTGTGAATAATCATCATCAGTTGCCATAATATTTTTATGTATTTGATGACACTTTAAACATTTATAAATAATTTTATAAGTGTTTTTATATTTTTCAATTCCAATTGGTTGAAGTAAACCTTGACAGGAATTCATCCTGTCTCCCGGAAAAATATCAACATGTTTAGAAAAAAGACAAAAAGGGCAGTGATCACGAGAAGTATAATTTAGTTTTTCCACCATCTCTCCACACTGTTCACAAACAAATCCCTCATCAACCTTCGAAAATTTCTTCGTCAAATTCATCAACTCCGCAAAAATTATAGCATAAATTACATATCTTGTAAAATAAATGATATAATGTAATGGTGATAACGTGAAAAAATTTTTAACAAAATTACTATTATGCTTGATTATCTTCTTATCTTTATTAATTCTTTCTAAACAAAATAGCACTTATCGCGAAAAGATCAAAAAAGCCATTTACGAAGATCATTTAGAATTCAATAAAATAAAACAAATCTATAATCATTATTTAGGAGGAATTTTTCCATTAGAACTCATCAAAATTTCTCAAACACAAAAAGTTTTCAGTGAAGAAATGACTTATCACGACATAAAAAAATATAAAGATGGTGCCGAATTAACCGTTACTTCTCACACCATGATTCCCGCAATAAATGCAGGAATTGTAGTTTACATTGGCGAAAAAGACGATTACGGAAAAACAGTGATTATTGAAAATGATAACAGTATAGATTTGTGGTATGGAAACATTTGTGATCCAACAATAAAACTATATGATCAAATACAAAAAGGAGATTATATCGGGCAGGCTTGCAACAATAAAATTTATTTTGTTGTAACAAAAGAGAATCAACCATTAAACTATAAAAATTATTTAAAGTAACGGAGAAGTACAAGGAGTGTTTTTTATGCAAGAGTTATCCCAAATAAAAGGAATCGGACCCAAAAAATTAGAATTGTTTTATCAATTAGGAATTTTCACGATAGAAGATTTAGTAACTTATTATCCATATAAATATCACATTATCAAAAGAACCAATATGACAGAAGCGATAGATGGGGAAAAAATTATCATTGATGGTATCTTAGAGCATAAACCGATCCAATTAACAACAAATTCACATTTAAAAAAATTTCAATTTCGAATCAGCACAACAACAAACCTTTATCAGGTTATTCTTTTTAATCAAGAATATCTTTGCAAAGAACTCTATCCGGGAATGCCAATTACCGTTTTTGGAAAATACGATCAAAAAAGAAATACCATTATTGCCAGTGAAATACGGAAAGGGAAACTGCTTAACATTACCCAAATAGAACCAATTTATTATACAAAAGAAGGAATAAATCGAAAGATGATCGCCTCAACCATTCAATCAGTACTCAAAACCACCTTCGAAATCAAAAATTATCTTCCAAGTTATTTAGAACAAAAATATCATTTCCCTTCAAAAATCAATGCAATAAAAGAAATTCATCAACCAACAAGTACCAAAAATTATCATCTCGCCAGACAATGTTTAAAATATGAAGAATTATTTCTTTATCTTTTAAAAATCCAATATCTAAAGCAAAAACGAGAAACCGAACAAAATTCGATTTCCCGAAGTATAGAAAAAAATCAAGTAGACCATTTTATCCAGAATTTACCATTTCAATTAACTCCAGATCAACAACAAACTATAGAAGAAATTAAATCTGATCTTGAATCTTCAAAGAGAATGAATCGTCTAGTCCAAGGAGATGTTGGCTCAGGAAAAACCATTATTGCCTTTATTGCAACTTATATGAATTTCTTATCCAATTATCAGACCGCATTAATGGTTCCAACAGAAATTTTAGCCCAACAACATTATCAAAATGCCTTATCATTATTTTCAAACACAACCATCAATATTGCACTCCTAACCTCCAGTACACCAAAAAAAGAACAAGCCAAAATAAGAGAAGAACTAAAATCGGGAAAAATAAATTTCATTATTGGCACCCAATCATTAATTCAAGAAAATATTCAATTTCAGCAATTGGGATTAATTATTACCGATGAACAACACCGATTTGGTGTAAATCAAAGAAATATTTTAAAAGCAAAAGGGTTATATCCAGATATTCTCTCGATGAGTGCAACCCCAATTCCAAGAACTTATGCCCTAACTTTATATGGAGATATGGATGTTTCAAGTATTAAAACAAAACCAAAAGGTAGAAAAGAAGTCATCACCAAAGCAATTTCTACGGAAAAAATCACAATACTTCTTTATCAGATGAAAGAAGAACTTCTCCATCACCATCAAATTTATGTTATTGCCCCTTCTATTGAAAAGGAACAAGACAACGAACTAAAAAGTGTAGAAATATTAAAAAAGAAAATGCATTTGGCTTTCGATAAAATTGCCACAATTGGCGTTATTCACGGTAAAATGAAAGCCTTACAAAAAGAAAAAGTGATGCATGACTTTGAAAAAGGGGAAATATCCATATTAATTTCTACAACGGTAATAGAAGTGGGGGTAAATGTCCCCAATGCTTCTATGATTGCTATTTTTCAAGCAAATCTATTTGGCTTATCAACTATCCATCAATTACGAGGCAGAGTAGGACGAGGCAATCTTCAAAGTTACTGTTTCCTCATCTCTAACGAAGTGTCCGAACGGCTAAAGTTTTTAGAAAAAACAACAGATGGCTTTCAAGTAAGCGAATATGATTTCAAAACAAGGGGAGAAGGGGATTTATTTGGAACAAGACAAAGTGGAGATGCTATCCTTAAACTAGCAAATATCAAGCGTGACTTTACCATGCTAAAAAAAGTAAAAGAAGATGTTGAAATTTTTTCTAAAAATAATAAAGAAGAGTTTCGCAAACTTGAAAGTTCCTTGGAAAGAATTGAATTAGTAGATTAAAATACTTCTTTTTTCTTTTCTTTAAATAAAACTTTATCTTTCTTATTTTTTTGTCATTTTTAAATATTCATCTAGGAATTTTATTAACTTTTTTTCTCTACCATTTGAAATATTATTTGAAGAATTTACTAATTTAAGCCCATTTTTTAAAAAATCATCAAAAGTAAAAGAAATTAGTGTATTAGAGGAAAGAGAAAAAAATAGCCCATCTCCATTATATTGCATTGCTGAAAATAAATCTTCCGTACACCATATATCAATAGTCGTATCTTGGTATCTAAATTTATATCCACCCAAATGATTAAGAGTAGGATTTATTTGATAACAATCAAACAATTGCCAAAGTAAATTTAAGTGTTCACTTCCTAAAACAACAAAATCCAAATCTTTTGGTACTGTTGCTAAAATTAAATCACGTATTCCTCCCCCTACAAGATAAATAGGAGCTAAAGAGGAAATAGTATAGAGAAAAGGACAATGCCTAAAGAGATATTTTTGAATTCTATCCTCCAAACTTAAATCGTCAAAAAATTCATTCTTTACAGTGGGGAAATAAATGGAAATATTCATAACTTCCTCCTTTCTTTTTGACTTATAGTAGCACAATACTTATTTTTATACAATCAATAAGATAGAGAATTATATCAATATCAATTTAATCATCAAAATTTATGGATGAAAAAATCGAACTAAAAAGTTCGAACAGATTTCACTATGGAGCAGACAACGGGAATCGGACCCGCATCCTAAGCTTGGGAAGCTTACATTCTACCACTAAACTATGCCTACAAAATATTTTTAATTATTTTTTCGTTACAACAATATTGTACCACAAAACATTGATATTGTAACAATTTTTTTGGACAAATATAAAAAAA
>CAKPAK010000021.1 GCA_934132915.1 uncultured Bacilli bacterium | reverse complement strand
GTAGCTTGATAACTCTCTGGGTGAATAGAGGTCTTATCTAAAATATTCTCTCCATCAATTACTCTCATAAATCCAACAGACTGTTCATAAACCTTCGGAGAAACTAACTTTTCATCCAAAATTTCTTCTCTAGATAAAATCTTTCCATGCTTCTCACGATACTTAATAATCTTATCAATTGTTGTCTTCGTAAGTCCAGAAACATATTTCAAAATAGAAGGACTAGCAGTATTAATATTTACCCCAACAGCGTTAACAGCTTTACTAACAACAAAGTCTAGAGACTCATTCAATTTCTTTTGATTTACATCATGTTGATATTGACCAACGCCAATACTTTTCGAATCAATCTTAACTAATTCACTAAGTGGATCTTGTAATCTTCTACCGATACTAATTGCGCTTCGCTCTTCAACATGCAAATCAGGAAATTCTGAAATAGCAAGAGGACTAGCTGAATAAACAGAAGCACCAGCCTCACTAACAATCACAAAAGCAATTTTTTTCTCTGTATATTCCTGACAAACTTCTGCTACTAACTTTTCACTTTCACGAGAAGCAGTACCATTTCCAACAGCAATAATATCAACATGATATTTTTTTATTAAATCTTTAATAATCTTTTTAGCTTCATCCCATTTATTATGAGGTTCATGTGGATAAATTTTACTAATATTTAAAATTCTTGAAGTAGGATCAATAACAGCTAACTTACATCCAGTACGATAAGCAGGGTCAAAACCTAATACTACCTTATCTTTCATTGGTGCCTGTAAAAGTAATTTCTCCAAATTCTTTCCAAATACATCAATCGCTTGTGTTTCAGCAACCTCTTTTAATTCTGCTCTAACTTCTCTTTCAACACTAGGAAAAATCAAACGTTTATAACTATCACGAATTGCATCTTTTACATATAGGGTAACAGGACTCTTCTCATTTTTAATAATTTTCTTATCAAAAAATCCTAATACATAATCCGTATCTACTTCAATACCAATACTTAGTATTCCTTCCTTTTCTCCACGATTCATCGCAAGAATACGGTGAGGCTTAATATATTTCACTTTCTCACTATAATCATAATACATCTCATAAATACCATGCTCATCTTCAGCTTTTTTCTTCATCTTAGAAACAATAACCCCATGATTCATCATATTATTTCTTAAGTATTTACGATAACTAGCATTATCACTAATCCATTCTGCAATAATATATTTAGCCCCTTGAATTGCCTCATCAGTATTTTTAACTGCCTCATTCAAATATCTTCCTGCAAGTTCCTCCATATCAATATTTAAAGGGAAACTCATCATAATTTTAGCCATAGGCTCAAGACCATTCTTAATTGCCTCTGTAGCCTTTGTTTTCTTTTTTTCTTTAAATGGACGATATAAATCTTCAACCTCAACCAACTTCTCACATTTCATAATATCTTTCTTTAAATCATCTGTAAGAAGACCTTTTTCATCAATCAAACGAATAACATCCTCTTTACGCTTCAATAAATTAACTTGATATTCATAAACCTCATTAATTTGACGAATTTGTTCCTCATCTAAAGCCCCAGTAGCCTCTTTACGATACCGCGCAATAAAAGGAACTGTATTTCCTTCACTAAGTAGTTTCAAAACACTCTCAACTTGCTCTTCACGAACCCGTAAAGTAGCAGCAATCTCTTTAATAATTTCTTGATTCATCTCTACACTTCTTTCTTATTTTTTTAGTTCCTTTCCATTATATCAAAAATTAAGTAAAATATTTAAAAATTTACTAATAATAAATTTATTCATAAGAGTAAAATACTTCCATATTCTCTCCCATCAAAAAAGAAAAAATGAAAATAATTATCTTCTCATTCTTCTTATTTCTTCCAAATCACTACCATAAGTATAATCATCATAAGTACTTTCATATTCAGAAAAACCAAGTTCATATGGCTTTTGAATCTCTTGAATATAATATTTTGTATCAATCAATACAATAGGAATCCCAAGTCTCTTTGCTTCTGTAATCTCCTTATCATTAATCTGATCAAAAACAACCAAATAATCAGGCATATTTCTAATATAGCAGTCCCCGTTCTCATCTTTTTGATTCATTAATTGAATTTCACTATAGAAAGGAGAATCACTAATTTGATAAGGCATCATAATTCGATTTACATTCTTTTCTTGATAATCGTCTCCCCCACTAGAAGAGTAGGCATCTTTCTCAAAAACATGTAAAACATGGTCTAAATCAAAAGTTTTATATCCATAGATAAAACCCTTATCTTTAAATGTTTCATAATGCTTATTACTAATTAAAGTATAACAGTTTCTCCTAATTTTGCTCGTAGAATGATGCTCATTTTGACATCTTAGAAAAATATAAAAATCTTCTCCCTCTAAAGTATAAACAGGAACCCCATACTGAGAACTTTTCGCCAAATCTTTCTCTTTATCTTTTGGATCAAATAATTTCTCTAAGATTTTTTGATAAGATAAATCTTTTGTTTTTCTCAAGTCAAAATAAAATTTTTTCCCAATATCTTGTCCTTTTAATTCGGCATATTTTTTTATTTTCTCTTCATTTGACCAATGATCAATAGAAAGAATATTCTGATAAAATAAAATATCTTCTGGACTTAAAATCTTCTCTTTATCATTAAGAAGCTCATGAAAACGAATCATCTCCTTGATATTTAAAAATACATTATATAAAGTATCACCAAATAATCCATCAATCACAATCTCACTAATTATTCTTGAAGTATTTTTTAATAAATATTGATAAGCTTCCTTTTCCCCATCATGATGAAAATAAAAAGCTTGTATTTGAATTAAAATATCCTTAGAAATAAATTCATTAATCAAGCTACTATCTCCTAATCCATCATAATCACGCTTTATCAACCGCTCCATTAAAATATCATAGGAATTAAATAATTTTGTCTCCTTATTATAGCAGTTTAACAACTCATCATAATAATCTAATACCTTACTTTCCAAAAATAATGTTGGTTTAATTTCCTGTACTAGATTAATATTCCGTCGAAAATCTAATAAACTAGTTCCTTTCATCTTATTAAAAAATTCTTCCTCATAAATAGCATTGGGATTATCTTCCACGAGTTCTCTTATTTCCTTCTTTTTCATTTTTTTTCACTCTTTTCTAACATATCGGCATAGACGATTTTATCACTACCATATTTATCTCTTATTTTATCAATAACTTCTTGTAATTTATTATCCATATCATGACTATTTGCCACTTTATTTTCCTTATCCTCAAATAAAGATAATTGTCGATCATGTTCATGCGACAAACGGCCAACTCCAACACATAAAGCTCGAATAGGACTAGATTTATCCCATAAAGAATCAAATAGCACGAGGGAAGTATGAAAGATATCCATATCATTATAAATCGTATTCTCCAAATTCTTTTGCTTACTTTCTTTAACAAAATTATTATACTTAATCCAAATACTCACATTCTTAGCATAAAACCTCTTTAATCTTAACTTTCTTCCTACTTCCATCGAAAGCTGACGAAGTACTTTTAAACAATCTTCCCGATTACGATAATCATAGGGTAAAACAGTAGAACAAGAAATACTCTTAGCGTCCCTTACTTGATAACTAACTTCACTATTATCAATTCCATTAGCAAACTCCCACATCATTTTTCCGTGACTTTTGAATCTTTTTACCAATCTTTCTACATCATAATGAGCAAGTTCTCCAATAGTTTCAATCCCCATCTCTCGTAGCGCCTTAGCACTAGACTTTCCTAACATAAATAAATCATCAATAGGAAGAATCCACATCTTTGTGGAAATCTCTTCATCAAATAAAGTATGAACCCGATTCGGTTTTTCAAAATCAGAAGCCATCTTAGCCTCTAACTTATTATTACCAACTCCAACATTAACCGTAAAACCAAATAATCGGTAAATATCATTTTTGATTTGGTAAGCAACTTTTACTGGATCTCCAAATAATTGATAAGAAGCGGTATAATCTAAAAAACACTCATCAATAGAATACCGTTCAATAACATTGGTATACTTTAATAAATAGTTATACATCATATCAGAGTACTTACGAAACACCTTAAAATCGCCAGCATAAACCTCCAAATAAGGACATTTCTTTCTAGCAGAATATATTGTATCAGCAGTTTTAACACCACACTTTTTACATAAATCACTCTTAGCCGTAACAATTCCTCGCCTAGCCGCTTCATCTCCCCCAATTACAGCGTAGCGCTTTCGAATATCTACCTTTTCGCCAGTCCGAAGCCTCTCCACAGCCATCCAAGATAAAAAAGCATTATTTACATCAATATGAAAGATAATCCTCTTCATCCATACCACCTCAAAATCTAATTCTATTATAGCACAAGCCAGAAGAAATATTAAACGTTTGTTCGTATGTGTTTAAAATACTTAAATATATTTTTTATTTATATAAATAACATATCTCCTATACTTGCATTATATAAAAAAATTAACATATTCATTACTTACTTAATGACATAGTATAATTTATATTTTATTCCAAATAATAGTTTGACTATTTAAAGATTTTCTATTGTAAAGTAATCATGATTTTATAGAAGTCATGATTTTTTTATGTTACACTTAAGAAGAAGAGAACACTCTTCAATTTAATAAGGATATATAGAACGAAAACTTTAATATAAAATAAATAAAGAAAGGAAAAAATAATATGGATAGTACTGAAGAAAAAGCCCTAAAAATATTAAGTATTTTAAATGAAAATAATCATGAATCTTACATTGTAGGTGGCTTTGTTAGAGATAAATTATTAGGAATAAAAAGCAATGACATAGACATTTGCACCAGTGCAACCCCAAAAGAAATCATGGAAATATTTCCCAACACTTCCAGTCCAAACTATGGATCTATCAATATCATCTATAAAAATACCAATTTTGATATTACCACCTTTAGAAAGGAAATCAAATACCAAGATAATCGCCTACCTGTAAAAATAAAGTATATCAAAAATATCAAGAAGGATTTACTAAGAAGAGATTTCACAATCAATACTTTTTGCATCGATAAAGAAGGAAAGATAAAAGATTATTTAAAAGTAATGCCAGATTTAGAAAATAAATTAATCAAAACAGTAGGCAATCCTAGATACCGTCTAAAGGAAGATTCCCTAAGAATCTTAAGAGCCATTCGTTTTGCAACCATTTT
Source organism: uncultured Bacilli bacterium (assembly GCA_934132915.1). The sequence goes on along the minus strand of CAKPAK010000021.1, from coordinate 16,828 downwards.
AAATTTTAATATTGAAACCAAAACTAAGCATTACCTAAAAGAATATGCCTATCTTTTAAAAAAATTATCTTATCAAAGAAAAAAACAAGAACTAGATAAAATATTAATGAGTCCAAACCGGAAAAGAGGAATTGATTTACTTGTTAATCTATCCATTGATGATGCCCTAAAACTAAAGAATTTAAATCAAATAACATTATGTGATGATTTAATTGGTATTTGGGCACAATTAGATGTCGATGAGATCTATCCTTTTACCAAAGTAGAAAAGGAACAAATGAAAGAAATTAGAAGTCTTTTAAAAAAAGATATCAACGATGAATATAACCTCTACAAAGCAGGCTTATATATATCAACTGTAGTATATCAAATTAAGAAAAAAGATATCACGACCTTAAATAAAATCTATCATGATCTTCCTATTAAAAGTAGAAAGGATATTAACATAAATGGCCAAGATATTTCTAACTTATTAAACTTAAGACCAGGAATATATATCAAAGAAATCATGAATGATATTGAGAAAAAAATTATTAATCATGAACTAAATAATACCAAAGAGGATTTAACCAACTACATAGAAAAACACTACAAGAAAACAAGATAAATAAATCCTCTTTTCTCTATCTATTATTTTCCATAAAAACATTAAGAAAAAGACTTAACAAAAAGAAAAAAGTAAGTTATAATCTTTAACAAGAAAGGGATGATACCATGAAAAAAGTCCTTCGAAGTATTTTAATTTTAGCCATTATTTTAATAACCGGTATCTTATACATATCTTATATTACGAATCATAACCAAGATGAATTAGATGATATTACGAAAAGTATTCAAGAAAATTATTCAATAAAAGATAAAATTACTTATACAAACCGCTATGGAAATTATTACATTTTTACAACGGCAAGTAATGTCTATGTTTTAAATAACGAGTATAAAGAAATCTACCAAGAAAATCTTTCTCGTTTAGCCCAAAATCAAGAAAATCTTGCCATTATTTACAAAACAAATAAATTAATGTATGAAAAAACAATTCGTAAAAAAGATAAAATTACTTATGAGTATTATGATGCCTTAACAGGAAATTTAACCAAAGAAACTACTCTAGAGAGAAAATAACATGAACGAAGTAGTAACAAATATCCTAAAAGAGCAACCCATCATTATTCCTAAAGTGTTATTAAAATATTATACAAAATTAAATATTACTGAAGAAGAACTCATCATTTTAATCTGTATCATCAACAAAGGAAATAAGATTGTTTATGATCCTGGACTTTTCACCGAAGAAATTGGAATGCAGCCTTATAAAGCAATGCAAATTTTAAATGATTTATCGGAAAAAGCCATAATAGAAATCAAGGTAGAAAACAATCTTTCTGGAAAAAAAGAAGAATATATTTACTTAGACCTTCTTTACAATAAGTTATTTAATATCATTATTGATAAAAATCATGAAGCAACGATTAATACGGATCTCTTTACTTTATTTGAAACAGAATTAGGTCGAACAATTTCGCCAATGGAAGTAGAAATCATCAAAGAATGGCTTCATGATGGCAATAGCGAAGAATTAATCAAAGAGGCCTTAAAAGAAGCCATCTATAATAACGCTAGAAACTTAAAGTATATTGATAGAATTCTATTCAATTGGCGTACCAAGGGAATCAAAACCAAAAAAGACATCTTAGAAGAAAAGAAAAATTATCGAAAAACCGTTAAACCAAAAGAGCCGATTTATGACTATAATTGGTTGGAGGATGAATAATGAGACAAACAAAGAGAATAAATTGTATCTTAAACTACATGAATGCCTTATTTCCTAGTGCTCATTGTGAATTAGAATATACAAAAGATTATGAATTATTAATTGCTATCGTCTTAAGTGCTCAAACAACAGACAAAAGAGTAAATATGGTAACTAAAATTTTATTTTCTAAATACAAAACCCTAGAAGAACTTATGTCCGCGAATATAGAAGATATTGAAGAAATCATAAGACCAATCGGAACATTCAAAAAGAAAAGTCTCTTTATAAAAGAGATTGCTACTAGGTTAGCATCAGAAAAAAATGGAATTGTTCCTAATGACCGAAAATATTTAGAAACATTAAGTGGGGTAGGAAGAAAAACAACCAATGTCTTCTTATCAGAATTCTATCATGTTCCTTCCATTGCTGTCGATACGCATGTGGAAAGAGTCTCAAAAAGATTAGGACTTGCTAAACAAAATGCATCGGTAAAAGAAGTAGAAGAATCTTTAATGAAAAAAATTGCGAAAGAAAACTGGATTAAAGCTCATCATCAATTTATTTTCTTTGGAAGATACCATTGCAAGGCAATCAATCCAAATTGTAGAGAATGCAATTTAAAAGAGATATGTAATTTTGATAAAATGAAAAAGAAATAATCCACAATTCTGTGGAAAACATTTAAATAACTGGTTATGCTTTAATGTTGTGTAACCAGTTACTTTACGATATATTGACGTAAAACAAAAAAAGAAATCTTTGAATGAAGCAATAGAAGGACAAATAAGATATGATTGATAAAAAAGGGGGAATTATCTATGAAATATCAAAATGGGGAAGATTTTTTAAATCATCTAAATAAAAATATGTATACTGAAGATATGGTTATGCATCATGCAAATAAAAATGATTCTCGAAGAGAAAAAATAAGAAAATAGAGGAGGGAATACTGCATTTCTCGTGTTAGCACTAATCGCGGTTTAAATTCCCTCCAAACTGTCATATCTGATTTATATTTTAATAATTTAATGGGTGCTTCAGGTCTAACTTCACTTATAGATATTCGTAATATTATCATTAGCCCAAATGTTAATTTACAACAAATTGTTAAAAATAATCAAAAGAATCACTAATATCCAACTTTTCTCTAGAAATATACTTTACTTTTTAGAGAAAATAATAAGAAGTATTTTTTATCTCTGACTATTTTTTCCAATAATTCATTAAAATTTGTTTAAAAAAACTTCTTTCATCCATAATAAAAATGAAAGGAGATTTTTTTATGGAAAACAAAATTTATAATGAGGTTCCTAATATCATAACTAATAAAGACTTAGATTACCTAAGTGATATGTTCAATTGGAATTACGGAGCTTTAAAAAAGATGAATGTTGCAGTAAATCAAGTCGAAAATGAAGAAATAAAAGAGACATTAACCAAAGGTTACAATCTTTTTAAGAATAATTTAAATCTTGTTTTATCTCTATTAAATGAGGGAGGTACGAATGAATAATAATAAAATATCTAATCCTAAAACAGAAGTTCCCTCAGGAATAGAAATGAATGAAAAGGACTATTTAACATGTCTTCTAGGAATATTAAAAGAACTAGAGAAAAATTATGCCATAGCCCTAACAGAATCTAGCAACGAACATTTATATCAAAGTTATTTCAATACTTTTAAAGAAATATCTTCTCTTCAAAGAGAAACTTATGAACGAATGTTTAAAAATGGTTGGTACTCCCTAGAGAAAGCTGAAAATGCTAAAATAACGGAGAAATATCAAATGTTATGTCAGGAATATCAAGATTTGAATATAAATTAAATGAAAAAAATACTTCTTTAAATTTCTAACAGAAAAAGGAAGTATTTTTTTTATATATTATATTAGGAAATTTCTCAATTAATAATATTTCATAATTGCGATAACCAATAAGTAACAACAATACATAAGCACGAATTCAATGATTAGGAGAAAATAAAGATAAGTATTTTTTAATATACGATATTGCCAATTTTATGATAAAATAATCTTAAGAATAGGAAGTGTTCGTATGCTAGAATATATCATCTTAATAGGAATTATTATTATCATTATTTTATTAATTATTTCAATCTCTAAAAATATTAATGAGTCAAATATCATAGAACGTCTTGGAAAATTAGAAACCACTTCAGTAAAAGAAATGTCCACTTTTAAAGTAGACATGATCAAAACAATGAATGAAGACTTTAATAACCTAAATGAAATGTTAGAGTATCGTCTTACTGTTATTAATGAGAAAGTAAATGAAAGATTAGATGAAAATTTTGCTAAAACAAATAAAACATTTACAAGTATCCTAGAACGCCTTTCAAAAATTGATGAAGCACAAAAGAAAATAGACAATCTATCCACAGATATTGTCTCTCTACAAAGTATTCTAACGGACAAAAAAACAAGAGGCATCTTTGGAGAAGTCAATTTAAACCATATCTTGATCAATATTTTTGGAGAAAATAATCACAGAATTTATCAAACCCAATATTCATTTCCCAATCACACGATTGCTGATGCGGTCATCTTTGCCCCAAGACCTTTAGGTACCATTGCAATTGATTCAAAATTTCCCTTAGAAAACTATCGAATTATGGTAGACAAAACAAAAGAAAAAGGAGAGCGTGCACTCGCGGAAAGACAATTTAAGTTAGATGTAAAAAAACATATTGACACCATTCAAAGTAAATACATTATTCCAGGTGTTACAAGTTCTCAAGCGATTATGTTCTTACCCGCCGAAGCAATTTTTGCTGAATTAAATGCCTATCATACCGATTTAATCGAATATGCGAATCAAAAAAGAGTTTGGATAACTTCTCCAACAACCTTAATGTCCACCTTAACCGTTATTCAAGTAATTTTAAAAAATATCGAAAGAGATAAGTATTCTTCCATCATCCATGAAGAACTGAACAAATTAGGAATCGAATTTTCAAGATACAAAGAAAGATGGGATAAATTAGCAAGAAGTTTAGATACGGTTAATAAAGATATTGAAAATATTAACATTACCACAGATAAAATTACCAAGCATTTTGCTTCAATCAGTAGTGTAGAAATAAAAAACAAAGATTATCTAGAATAGTATTCTAAAAAGTGTGCCATAAAAATACTATTAATTAGGAGGAATTATGACACGCATTCTTTTTCTAATCATCGGTTTTATCCTTATCGTAATAGGTTTATCCTTTAATATTCTCTACCTAAATTTATTAACAATAGGGTATAATTTCTCTTTTTATGTTCACTTTATAACTAGAAGAATAGAATGTTATTGTACCATCATAGGTTTTCTTACTATTCTATTAGCACTAAATCGAAAAGGAGATAAAAAAAATGACTTACATTTATGATATAGCCCTAAATTTTCAAGAAAATTATTATCAATTTTTTGAATGGAACCGTCAAGATAGAATCAAAAATATTCAAAAACTTCCACTTTATCATGTCAGCGATCAGGATATTTCCAATTTAAAAGATAACCAAGTTACCATTAAGGGAGAATTTTTAGAGCTCCTCAAATCAGAAAACCAAAATAAAAAAAGACTCCAATGTCTGGTTTCTAATACGCAAATTACTTTAGGATTACTTTTTAATGAAAGTGGTTTTCTTTTAAAAAGAAGTAGCCTTATTTATGAAGAAGAGGAAGAAACCAACACCACGGCTTTTAATCTTCCATTAACGGAAATTACTTATCAGGAAAACAAACCTATTGTTCACGAAAATAAATTAAGAATTGAAAAAGAAAAAAAAGAACTTTTAATCAACTATATCATTGATTTAAATAACAAACTCCTACTAAAATATTTATATTATGAATATTTTAATGAAGAAGGAAAAAATCTCTCTCAAATGAAAGAAACACTTTTAAGGGAACTTGAAAATAATTGGACAAAAAAACAAAATGATCTGTACCATCTTGTTATTCTTTTAAGTAAAAATAATTTATCTCTTAAAGAAAGAACCAATTCTGGATAACTTTCTTTTTTTTATCCCTGTTTTTTTCTTTTCTTTTTCTTTTTTATTCAGAAGTTGACGAATTTCATCGTCTTCTAAAGTATATTTCTTCATCAGTATTGGTTGATAAATTGTCGCTTTCAAATTCCAATGATAGGCAGTATTAAAATCATCTAATAGTTTTTTAGCACGGTAATATCCATATTCAGGGGAGGACTTTTTATCATAAATTAATCCCCATCCCGCCGCAATCACAACGTCTTTTTGAAATCGAATCTGCTTCTCCGTTATATTCTTTCTTTTAAATAAATCATCTTCAAATGAAGTGTAATGCTCCTTAAAAGTATCAAAATTCATAATTTTAAGAATTGTACGATCTTCCTGAATCTGATCATCAAGGATCGTATCCAAATAACGATCCTCAAATTTTACCATATACCAAGAAATTAATTTATTGATAAAATCTTGAACATCCTTAGTATGATAAGTCCAATTTAAAGATTTAAATTCCTTCTTTAACATATTATTTTTTTGAATGATATACTTCTTCTCATCTAAAGCATAAAATATTTCTAATTCTTCTTCTCTAATAATAATCGCTCCCTTTCTAATTTAGAGTATTTACAACCACAATAGTCTTGTCGATATAAATGGTATTCTTGAGATAGTTCAATAGACCGTTTATATCCGTTTTTTTTCTTAAAATCGCTAAATAAAAACTTTACGGAATAAGTATTTTCCATTTGTCTTCCCATTTCATTTAATAGTTTAGCATTCTTATAAGGACTAACGGTTAAAGTCGTTCCAAAATAATCAAAATGTTCCCGTAATGCAACCTGCGCTGTTTTTTCTAAGCGCATTCTAAAACAAATGGTACATCGACTTCCTCGTTCTGGTTCATTCTCTAATCCTTGAATAGCCTCCTCATATAAAGAATTATCATAATCACAATCTAAAATTTGAACAGGATAAACCGTTTTCATTTCCTGAATGAGTCTTGTTTGCTCTTCTTTTCTTTTTAAGTATTCATCTTCAGGAGAAATATTTGGATTATAGTAAAAAACGGTAATTTTAAAATACTTTGAAAGATACTCTAGCACATAGCTAGAGCAAGGCGCACAACAACTATGTAAAAGCAAAGTAGGAACAATCGCCTTTTCTTTATTTTTTTGGATTAACTCTTCCAATAATTTGTCAAAATTTTCACTTTTCATATGCTATCATAGGTAATAAATAAAAACCCTTAAAACACCCCATTTCTATAAAAAAATTAAAATAAGTTCACGTCCTAAAATATTATAACATAAAGCCAAGGGTTTTTCATAATATTTAGTATAAAATATTTACAAATAGCAAATTAACTGTTAAAATAAATCTAATGGAGATGGTAAGATGAATAGCATGAAAAAAGAAAAAATAAAAGAAATTCCTCCTAAAAATTATATCTATTTATTTATTATTTTACTAGGTAGCCTTTTTGTTTTAATCTATATTTATACATGGTATGAAACTTATAATGAGAATAAACTTTACACGAGTATTATGAATCAATATTTAACCGTGATTAATTATAATGAATTAGATGATTACATTGTAGAAAATAAAAATGCTGTTATCTATGTATCAATACTAGGAAACAAAGAAATCAATCGTTTTGAAGAACAGTTTAAAAATAACGTCATTGATAGTAACTTAAAAAACAATCTCCTATACTTAAATGTTACGGATGAGATAAAAACAAATGCCATAAATAAATTCAATATTGATGAAAATTTTCCTTATTTAATTGTATATACAAATGGAAAAGTAACAGATACTTATAGTATCAAAAAAAATGGTTATAACCCTAAGAAAACAATAAAATACTTAAATAGAATTGGAGCAGACGAAATTGATTAACATTGTACTATATGAACCAGAAATTCCCCAAAATACAGGAAATATTATGCGTACTTGTGTTGCAACAGGAGCAAAACTTCACCTAATCGAGCCACTTGGATTTATCTTAAATGATAAAACAATCAAAAGAAGTGGTGTCAATTACATTGACAAATTAAACTATCAAGTATATGAAGATTTTGCTTCTTTTGCAAAAAACAATGAAGGGGAGTACTATTTTTTTACAAGATATGGCAAAAAGCCTCATACCGAATTTGATTTTAAAGATAAAGAAAAAGAAATTTATTTAATCTTTGGCAAAGAGTCAACAGGAATTCCCAAAGAAATCTTAAAAAATCACCTAGATAGATGCATAAGAATTCCAACAACAGAGAATGTTAGAGCCCTAAATTTATCAAACTGTGTTGCCGTTGCAACTTATGAAGTATTAAGACAACAAGATTATCCATCTTTAAAAAGAACAGAACCTCATAAAGGAGAAGATTGGTTACTCGATGACTAATCTTTTTCTTTTTAAAAAGTCCCTCTATTTACATAAAATTTCAAAAATGTTATAATATTCTAGAAAAAGAGGTGGATAAAATGGCTCTTAATTATAGCTTAGGTAGTATTGTGATGATGAAAAAACAACATCCATGTGGAACCAATAAATGGGAAATTATCAGAGTAGGAGCGGACATCAAAATAAAATGTCTGGAATGTGGAAGAACCATCATGCTACCAAGAGTAGAATTTAACAAAAAGTTAAAAAAGGTGATAATCAATGAAAAATAAAATCAAAAGAACAAAATTCCATCCAGCCTTAGTTTTCCTTGTTTTAACCCTAACGGTTATGGTGATTAGTAGTATTGGTGGAATTTTAAATCTAGAAACGAACTATTATACAGTAAATACCGTAACTGGTGACTTAGAGTCCCAAGTAGTAAATATTAACAATCTCTTCAATCGAACAGGAATTCAATACTTAATCAGTAATTTACTTTCCAATTTTATGAATTTTGCACCCTTAGGAACTTTCATTTTAGGACTAATGGGAATAGGCGTTGCTTATAAATCAGGATTTTTAAATACCTTAAATAAAGTGATTGCCAAAATATTTCCTAGAAAAATGTTAACCTTTCTAATTGTATTACTAGGAGTAATTTTTTCAATGTTCTATGATGTGGGATATGTTATTTTAATTCCTATGGCGGCTATTTTATTTAGAGATTTAGGTAGACATCCATCCGCTGGAATCTGCGCTGCCTTCGCTGGAATTACTTTTGGCTCAGGTGCAAATATTGTCGCAAATTCGCTAGATAGTAGTCTACTTCCTTATACCAAATCAGCAACGACAATTCTTGATGCTACTTATAAAGTAAAAAGCAATGGAAATCTTATTTTTATGATGGTAAGTACCTTATTAGTTGCTTACATTGGTACGCTCATTACAGAAAGAGTAATCATTCCTAAATTAGGAAAATATAACTTTGAGGAAGAAGAAATAGAAAATAGAAAACAAGAACCAACCAAAACTGAAATGAAAGGCCTAATCATTGCGATTCTCTCAGTAGTAGCAATTTTACTACCGATTATCTATTGCATCACACCAGGACTACCTTTCTCTGGCTTACTTCTTTATCTAAAAGACTCAAACTATGTCAATCAATTATTTGGAGCAAATTCATATTTTTATAAAGGTTCTGTTTTTATCTTTAGTTTTCTTTTGATGTTAGCCGGTTTAGTTTATGGCCTAAGAGTGAAAACTTTTAAAAACAATCGTGATTTTGTAGATGGAATGAATTATTATTTAAAAGATTTATCATCACTCCTTGTCTTAATCTTCTTTGCTGCTCAATTTTGTTTAATTTTCAAACAAACTAACCTTGGCATCTTCGTTGTCGCTAGTCTTACAAACTGGGTAGGAAATCTTCAATTAACGGGAATTGTCCTTGTTTTAATTACATTCTTCCTAACGTTAGTATCTACCTTTCTTGTACCCGTTGCTTCAACAAAATGGGCAATTTTAGCGCCGATTATTGTACCAATGTTTATGCAAAGTTCCTTAACCCCAGAATTTGCTCAAGCCGTATTTAGAGCGGCAGACAGTTCTGTAAAAGGAATCACACCATTATTTACTTATTTTGTCATTTTAATTGGCTTTCTTCAAATTTACAATAAGAAGAAAAATGACCCCGTAACCATTTCTAGAGCCATATCCTTAATGACTCCATATACCGTAGCATTTACTGTTTTATGGCTCGCTATTGTAATTGTTTTCTATACTCTAGGTATTCCAATAGGAATTGCAACAAAAGTAACATTATAAGAAACATCTCTTATCCCAAGATTTGTTTCTTTTTTTTAAGAAAAATACTGATCAGTATTTTCCATTAAAGTAACACTTTAATATAAAATAGAATTCACATCTTCAAATTTATCCTCCTAAAAATTAAAATACGTGCTATAATATTCATATAAAGAATAGAAAGTAGGAGATAAGATGAATTTTAATATGTTCAATCAAGAAAAAGAAAAGTATCAATTAAATGATGCTCAAATTTATTCAAAATGTATAAAAAAGTTATTTCCAACTACTCAGTTTGGACAATGGAGTAAAGTATCAAAAAAAGTACAAGTAAAGTATGCTTCTATTTTAAATAGTCTTACAATGAATATCCAAAAATCTCTAGAAGAAACACCCATCTTTATTTCTAAAAAAGGCTTAAATCGAAATAAAGAAATTGCCTTTGGTATTTTATTCAAAAATGCAGTAAAAGAATTAAATATTAATTTACTTCATATAAGAGAAATGGCAAAACAAGATATTGCCAAAGAACAAGTTGTAATAAAAAAATCCGAAAAAAAGAATCATCTTTTTGGAAAAAAAATCAAAACAAGGAAAAAAACAAGACCAGCAATATCTTTTGATAGTCCAACTTTAACAAGAATTCCCTCACCAGGATTACTTGTAAGATAAGAAAGATACTAACCAAAATTATCTTTCTTTTTTCTATCAAAATAAGTATTTTTAAGATAAAAATTTCAGTATCATAGAATTTTATGCTATACTATTAATACAGAAAGAAGGAATAACATGAGTTTAACCGCAGGAATTGTAGGCCTACCAAATGTAGGAAAATCAACCCTTTTTAATGCAATTACCAAACAAGAAATTTTAGCGGCCAATTATCCATTTGCCACTATTGAACCAAACGTAGGTACTGTAATTGTTCCAGATAAAAGAGTAGAAGTATTAGAAAAAATGTATATGCCAAATAAAACGATTCCCACAACTTTTGAATTTACAGATATTGCAGGATTAGTAAAAGGGGCATCTACGGGAGAAGGATTAGGCAATAAATTTTTATCACACATCAGAGAAGTTGATGCCATTGTTGAAGTTGTCCGTTGCTTTGATGATAAAAATATTATTCACGTTGATGGAAACGTTGATCCCATTCGGGATATTGAAGTCATCAATCTAGAACTTGTTTTCTCTGATTTAGAAATTATTGACAACAGAATTAATAAAATCGCCAAAAAAGCACAAACTTCGAAGAATAAAGATGATTTAATAGAATATAACTTACTTCTTCGAATCAAAGAAAACTTAGAAAAAAATATTCCCGTAAGAAAATTAGATTTCGATGAAGAAGAATTAAAAATCTTATCAAGTTTTCGTCTCATCACTGCAAAGCCCATTATCTATGTAGCAAATGTTGATGAAGATACCATTATAGCGGGAGAAAATGAATACGTAAAAGAAGTAAGAGAATATGCAAAGAAAGAAAATACAGAAGTAGTCATGATTTGTGCCAAAATCGAAAGTGAATTAGCCGAATTAGAATTAGAAGAAAAAACAGCCTTTTTAAAAGAACTAGGTATCGAAGAAAGTGGACTTTCTAGTTTAATTAAAAGTACTTACTCGCTTTTAGGCCTAGCCACTTACTTTACCGTTGGTCCAGATGAAGTAAGAGCTTGGACTTTTAGAAAAGGAATGAAAGCCCCATCATGTGCTGGACTAATTCATACAGATTTTGAAAAAGGCTTTATTCGTGCCGAAGTGATGAGTTATCAAGACTTAATTAACTGTGGCAATGAACTAAAAGTAAAAGAAGCTGGAAAAATGCGCTTAGAAGGAAAAGATTACTTAATGCAAGATGGTGATATCTGTCACTTTAGATTTAATGTTTAAAAAGAAAGAGGGAAGAAAATGGATAGAAATCAAATTGATACGAAGTACAAATGGGACTTAACCCAAATTTTTAGGTCAACAAAAGATTTTGAAGAAAGTTATAAAAAAGCAGAAGATTTAATCGAAGACTTCAAAAAATATGAAAACATCATGAAAGAAAATGCTAAAGGTTTTTATGAGACAATCAATACCTACTATGAAATCGCTAGAATTTTAGACAAACTATACGGCTATACCAGCCTACTATCAGATACCAATACAGCAAATAACGACAATCAAGCCCTAAAAATAAAGGTATCTAATTTACTAGATAAATGGAGTAAAGCAAGTTTCTTTGTAACGCCTACCATCTTAAAAAAAGAATACCAAGAAATTGAAAAGTATTATTTAGAAGAACCAAAATTAAAAGACTATGAAATCATTTTAAAAAAAGAATTTCGATATAAAGAACACACCTTATCTGATAGAGAAGAAAAATTATTATCAAATCTTACCAAAATACTAAATAATAACTACCAAACTTACGAGTTATTAAAAGACTCTGATTTATCTTTTGGCTCCATCTTAGATGAAGAAGAAAAAGAAGTTGAGCTAACTTGTAGCAATTATTCTATCTATATCGAATCAAAAAATAGAAGAGTAAGAAAAGATGCTTTCCAAACCCTTTATAAAACTTATAAGCAATTTATTAATACCTTTGCATCAACTTTATCAGGAAACATTAATGAAAACGCTACAATTGCTAAAATAAGAAAATACACCTCAACGATTCAGTGGTGTCTATACGATGATGAATTAGATGAATCAATTTATAACAATTTAATTGAAACCGTCTCTAACAACATGAATATTCTCTATAAGTATTATGCCCTAAAAAAAGAAATACTAAAGTTAGACGAATTACACTTATATGATATTTATACCCCAATCGTAAAAGAATTCGATAAAAAATACCCTTATGAAGAAGCAAAAGAAACAGTCTTAAAAGCCCTATCCATTCTAGGAGAAGACTATATCAGTACTCTAGAAAAAGGATTAAACAACAATTGGGTAGATGTCTATCCGACTCCAGCGAAAAGAACCGGTGGCTATTCAGGAGGATCTTACGATACAGAACCTTATATCCTTCTAAATTATCAAGAAAAATACGATGACATGTCAACCCTAGCCCATGAAGCAGGACACTCAATGCACAGCTACTACACTAGAATAAGCAACCCTTATCAATATGGAAACTATTCTATCTTTGTTGCCGAAGTAGCCTCTACCACAAACGAAATCTTGCTAGCAAAATATCTTTTAAAAACTAGCGATAACAAAGAAGAAAAACGATTTATCCTAGATAAATTAATGAACTTATTTAAAGCAACAATCTATCGTCAAACCATGTTCGCTGAATTTGAACAAAAAATTTACGAAGATGCCGAAAAAGATATTCCTCTAACCGCCGATTATTTGTCAGAAAAATATTATAATTTAAACAAAAAATACTTCGGAAGTGATGTCGTTGTTGATGAAGAAATTCAGTATGAATGGGCAAGAATTCCTCACTTTTATTACAACTTCTATGTTTATCAATACGCAACAGGCTTATCCGCCGCTTGCCATATTGCCAATGATATTTTATCAGGAAAAGAAAATGCTGTAGAAAATTATAAATCATTCTTAAAATGCGGTAGTAAAAAGAATCCAATTGATTCCCTTAAACTAGCAGGCGTTGACTTAACCAAAAAAGAAGTTGTCGAAAGTGCTTTAAACATGTTTAACGAAACGATCGAAGAATTTAAAAAATTAACAGATGAATAATAAAAAAATACTTATCGAGTCTCTAATATTTGATAAGTATTTTCTTTATTCCTTTGAAAAAAACGAATAACATGAGCAATATTCCTTTGAAAAAAATGAACATAAACTGTCATATTCATTTGAAAAAGTCAAAAATAATGATATAATGATAATGGAGGAGATAAAATGTTAAAAAGAAAAATTATCAAAGATTTATTAAATTGGAAAGAAACACACAAAAATAACTGCTTACTAGTAACTGGGGCAAGACAAGTAGGTAAGACTTTTATTATAAAAAAATTCGCGGAAGAAAATTATGAAAGTATTATTTATATTAACTTTATCGAAATGCCAAGTCACAAAGAAATTTTCGACGGTAATCTAGATGTAGAAACAATCATTAAACAAATCACACTAAGAATTCCTAATGTAAATATTATCCCTAAAAAGACAATTCTATTTTTAGATGAAATACAAACTTGTGAAAATGCTATTACAGCATTAAAATTTTTAGCACTAGATAATCGATTTGACTGCATAGCGTCTGGCTCATTACTAGGCGTATCCTATAAAAGAGTATCTTCATTTCCGGTTGGTTATATTGAAAGATTAGAAATGAATTCGCTTGATTTTGAAGAATTTTGTTGGGCTAATGGAACAAATGATGAAGCAATAGGTTATTTAAAAGAATATTTTGATAAAAAAGAATCCATTCCAGATTCTATTCATAATCGTATGATGGAATTATTTAAAGAATATATTGTTGTTGGTGGAATGCCAAGAGTAGTTAACGAATTCATTACATCACATAATTTTGGAACGGTTTTAAAACTCCAAAGAAATATTGTTGAAGATTACAAAGATGATATTGTAAAGTATGCAACTAATTTAGATAAATCAAGAATTAGAGAATGCTTTAATTCCGTTCCTAAACACTTAGCTCAAGAAAATAAAAAATTTCGTTATAATTTAGTAGAAAAAAATGGAACTTCAAAGAAATACTTTGGTGCATTAGAATGGCTTTATGATGCTGGAATAATCAATTTTTGTTATAATTTATCCAAACCAGAATCCCCATTAGAAGGTTATGCCAAAGAAGATGTATTTAAAGTATATATGAAAGATACTGGTTTATTAGTATCAATGTTAGAAGAAGGAACAGGACTAGAAATTATTAAAGGAAATTTAGGAATATATAAAGGCGCTATCTACGAAAATATTATTGCTGATATTTTTGGAAAACAAGGAAAAAAGTTATATTATTTTGAACATAACTCAACATTAGAAGTTGATTTTATAATTAAATTCAATAATAAAATAACTGCTATAGAAGTGAAGTCAGCCGATAATACAAAATCTAAATCTCTAAATTCCCTAATAGAAAATTGGCATCTAGAACAAGGAATAAAATTATCTAGTAAAAATTTAGGAACATCTACTCCAAAAGTAATTAATCTCCCTCTCTACATGAGTATCTTTCTCTCTTAAAAAATCTAATGAAGTATTTTTTTTAAAAGAATAAAATAACAGTTTACTTATGCACTTAAATTATGATATAATACCAATCGAACGAAAGTTCCTTGCTTAATTTTAAATTAAGCCGAATAGACCATAAGGAGGTGGAAAAATGAATAAATATGAAATTATGTTTATCGTAAGACCAGACGTAGATGAAGAAACAAGAAAAGCAACCGTTACAGCATTAGAAAAAACATTAACAGAAAATAAAGCTACCATCACATTATCAAAAGAATTAGGTCAAAAAGAATTTGCCTATGAAATTAAGAAAATGAAATCTGGTTACTACTATCTATACAATATTGAAACATCTTCAAATGAAGCAACAAAAGAATTTGACCGTGTTGCTAGAATCGATGAAAATGTTGTTAGACATTTAGTATTAAAAATTGAGGATTAGGAGGATTTTGATGAATAAAGCAATATTAATCGGAAGATTAACCAGAGATCCAGAATTAAGATATACAAGTTCAAATCGTGCTGTATGTCAATTTACCGTTGCAATTGATAGACCTTTTACCAATCAAGCATCCGGCCAAAGAGAAGCAGATTTTATCAATGTTGTAGTATGGGATAAGACTGCTGAAAATGTTGGAAAATATATGGCAAAAGGAAGATTAATTGCTGTTGAAGGAAGAATTCAAACAAGAAATTATGATAATAACGAAGGTAGAAAAGTTTACGTTACAGAAGTTGTAGCAACTAATGTTCAATTCTTAGAATCAAGAAATGCTGCATCTAATGGCAATAATTTTAATTCAATGCCAGAGCCACCAGTAGAAAGAACACCATACGATTTTGCAGGAGAAACACCAAATACAACTACTAGTGGACAACCTCAGAATACATCAATGAATATTGAAGAAGAAAAAGATCCATTTGCAGCATTTGGCGAAGAAGTAGAAATTAGTGATAACGATTTACCTTTTTAAAAAGGAGGAAAATAATAATGGCAGAATTTCGTAAAAAAAGAAAAAAAATATGTCATATGTGTGCTGGAAAATCAGTAGATTACAAAGATGTTCCAATTATTAGCAAATACATAAGCGATAATGGAAAAATCTTACCAAGAAGATTTACTGGTACATGTGCTAAACACCAAAGAGAAGTAGCAAAACAAGTAAAATTAGCAAGATTCATGGGATTTATTCCATTTTGTAAATAAGAAATAAGACTTCGGTCTTATTTTTTTCTCTATTTTTAAGGTTGGTTTCAGTTAAAATATGTTACAATAAAAAAGAAAGGAGTATCTAATGACAAAATGTACAATTATTTATAATCCAAATTCAGGAAGAAAAGAAGTAGAAAAATATATTCCAGAGATAGAAAAAATCATTCAATCTAAGTATGATGAAGTAGAATTTATTTCTACCAAATATAAAGGACATGCGATAAAAATTATAGAAAAATTATCACCCGTCGACTTAGTCATGTCTTTTGGAGGAGATGGAACATTTAACGAAGTTGTAACCGGAAACTTAAAAAGAAAAACGCCTCTATTATTAACCCACATTCCTGTTGGTACAACCAATGACATAGGCGCTATGCTAGGATATACAAAAGATATTTTATCTAATGTCTCTCTTTCTTTAAATGGAAAAGTAAAAGATTTTGATATTGGCTTAATTAATAAGCAACCATTCGTTTATGTTGCAGGATTCGGAAAATATACCAATATTTCCTATGATACTCCAAGAC
>CAKPAK010000020.1 GCA_934132915.1 uncultured Bacilli bacterium | reverse complement strand
GTATCCTTTTTATTAAATGCCATATTATCAAAAATCGACTGAGGCAAGAATTTAAAAATAACATTTTGAATACTAAAAATTATTTTTGGTACTTTATGAGGAGTACCAATTAAAACTAATTAATCAGAATATGACATTGTTTTAGGTTTAAAACTATGCCCGGTATTCAAATACTCATTGTATGCAATAATACCTGCTTGTTTTGCCTCACTTTTTGTTGCGAACCCTGATTTGTTTTTAAATTTTCTTTTTCCATCGATTGAAGCAATTTCAAATTTATATTGATATACTTCTCCTCTTTTTTGAACTGTTACATCAGCCATAATAATCTCTCCTCCATTTACATTTGAGTAAATGAAAAAGTTGGCACGAATGCCAACTTTATATTGTTTGCAAAAATGTTTGCATAGAGATTTCCTTATTTTACAAGGCTTTTCGACGATTTTGTTTTCAAATTTTTTTGTTTGCAAACAAATTGCAAACATTTTGCCATTTTCAGCACTTTTTTGAACTTTTCAAAATCTCACAAACCTTTATTTTATGGGCTATTTACCACAACAGTTCTTGTATTTCTTACCAGACCCACATGGACATAAGTCATTACGACCAACCTTACTACTTTTACTTTGAACCTTTTTATTCTCCTTACCGTCATTTGTAATCGTCTTTTTTACCACTTCTTTTCGCTCTAGATTTTGCCTAATTTCCGCTTTCATCAAATAAATAGAAACCTCTTTATTGATTTGCGTTAGCATCTGATCAAAAAGATCATATCCTTCCATCGTATAAGCTTGAAGTGGATTTTCATTAGCATATCCTCTAAGGCCAATTCCTTCTCTTAACTGACTCATCGTAGAAATATGTTCCATCCAATGAGAATCAATCACTTTCAACGTAATTGCTTTTTCAAATTCATCGCGAATCTCTTCTGGAATATCCTTTAATTTTTCTTCATACTCCTTAATCACCAAATCACTAATTAATTCAATTACCTCAGAAGGAGTCTTTCCCTTAATTTCAGACAAAGCAATTCGATTAGAGCGAAGAAGATTTTCATTCGTTGCTTCCAATATTTCATCATAATCATGATCACTCAATTTATTTGTTTCAATCAAATGATCATTAACAATATCCGTAACATGATTTCTAAGCAACATCAAAGTTTGATCATGGATTGATTCACTATCCAAAATTTCATTTCGTTTTCCATAAATAATCTCTCTTTGATTATTCATAACATCATCATATTGCAACAATTGCTTACGAATATCAAAATTATTTCCTTCTACCTTTTTTTGTGCACTTTCAAAAGATCCCGCAAGCATCTTATTTTGAATAACCTGATCTCCAGAAAAACCTAAACTGGCAAGCATCCCCCGATATTTTTCAGAACCAAAACGAACCATCAAATCATCTTCAAACGACAAGTAAAACTGAGTAAAACCAGGATCACCTTGTCGACCAGAACGTCCTCTTAACTGATTATCAATACGCCTAGACTCATGCCGTTCAGTACCAATAACACACAAACCACCCAATTCAGCAACACCTTCACCAAGCTTAATATCCGTACCACGACCAGCCATATTTGTTGCAATCGTCACAGCACCCTTTTCACCAGCCTTAGCAATAATCTCAGCTTCTCTTGCATTATTCTTAGCATTTAAAACTTCATGAGGAATCTTTTTTTTCTTTAACATTGCACTAATTAACTCACTGGTCTCAATCGCAATTGTCCCCACCAAAATTGGTTGCCCCTCTTGATGTCTTCTTTCAATTTCATTAACAATAGCCTTATACTTTCCTTCTTTTCCAGGATACAATAAATCAACGGCATCCACCCGAATAACTGGCTTGTTAGTAGGAATACGAATAACATACATATTATAAATATTCATAAACTCTTCCTCTTCTGTCTTAGCCGTTCCTGTCATTCCTGATAACTTATGATACATCCGAAATAAATTTTGAAAAGTAATCGTTGCCAAGGTCTTTGTTTCTTGCTCAATAGTAACGCCTTCTTTAGCTTGAATAGCCTGATGCAATCCTTCAGAAAATGCACGTCCCTTCATCAAACGACCTGTAAACTGATCAACAATAACAACTTCATCCTCTTGTACAACATAATCAACATCACGATGCATAAAATAATTAGCCCTTAACGCTTGTTGAATGTGATGAACTAATGAAGTATTATCAATTCCATACAAATTTTTCAAATGAAATTTCTCCTCAGCTTTATGTGCACCCTCATCCGTTAAATTAATACTACGCGTTTTTTCATCCATAATATAATCTTCATTCTCAACAAGACTCTTCACAAAACGATCAGCCTCAATATACAAATTCGCCGATTGAGCAACCCCACCAGAAATAATAAGAGGCGTTCTCGCTTCATCAATTAAAATAGAATCCACCTCATCAACAATACAAAAATTAAGAGGTCTCTGAACTCGATTTTCTTTTTTAACAACCATATTATCTCTCAAATAATCGAACCCAAGCTCATTATTCGTCGTATACAATATATCACAAAGATAAGCCTCTCTCTTTTGAGCCGGTGTCAAATCCCGCAAATTAAGACCAACAGTAAGCCCCAAAAACTTAAAAATGCTCCCCATCCATTCTGAATCCCTAGATGACAAAAATTCATTTACCGTTACAATATGAACACCTTTTCCATCCAAAGCATTCAAATAAGCCGGAAGTACCCCTGTTAAAGTTTTTCCTTCTCCAGTTTTCATCTCCGCAATATTACCATAATGAATAGCAAGACCACCAAGTAATTGACAATAAAATGGTTTCATTCCAACACAACGATATGCCGCTTCACGACAAACCGCAAAAGCTTCAACTAAAATATCATCCAAAGTCTCTCCATTATCAAGTCTCTCTCTAAAAACCGTAGTATACTCTTTTAACTCATCATCAGAAAGCTTAGAAATTTCTTCATCTAAATCTTCAATACTATCAGCAATTTTTTGAAACCTCTCTAATTCTTTATATTCCGTATCAAATAATTTTCTAAATATCTTTAACATAAATATCATCTCCGCATAAGTATTTTAACAAAAAATCACTAAAATTACTAGTATTTCTCTAGAAAAAAGAAACTAATTTCAATCACTAGTTTCTATCACTCCATAGTTTCCATCACGTCTTTTGTATAAAACATTAATATCATTCGTTCGAGAATCCTTATAAATAAAGAAATCATGCCCTAACAACTCCAATTGCAAAATAGCTTCTTCTTTATCCATTGGTTTCAATTCCAAACTTTTTTTCTTCACAATCTTTCTTTTTTCCAAACCCTCTTCTTGAGGAACTTCATAATCAAAATTCAATACCGTATCGCCCTTTTTTATCTGCTTCTTCAATTTGGCTTTTGTTTTTCGAATTTGTCCTTCCAATTTATCCACCACTAAATCGATAGCCGCATATAAATCCTCTTTTTTTTCTTCTCCCCTTAAAGTATACCTATCATAAGGAATTGTTACTTCGATAGATTGCTCCTTCCCCTTCACTTTAACAAGGACACTCGCTACAACTTCATCAGACTTAAAATACTTATCTAGCCGCGACATTTTAGTTTCAACATATTCCGAAATAGCCGGCGTAACACTGATTTTTTCTCCTCTTATTGTGCATTTCATATTATCACAACCTTTCTTATCATCATTATAACATGGAAATTTTTTTTTGTATATAAATTCTAAAAAATCACATAATTTCACTCAATTAAAAAAGAAGTTTTAATTCTTCTTCTCATCAAAAACATAAGTATTTAATTTTATGTACAAAATATCATCAAACAATTCCTCAAAAAGATCATCTAAAAGAATTTTATGTGGCATATTAATCTCTCCTTTATCTAAAGGATACCACATAATCACACTTCTTGCATCCCATTCGACAAACAATATCAAAACTAGACATCTTCATCATCAACATAAACTTTAATAGTACCAATAAAACCTTTATTTTGATAACGATTATCCAAATTAGCATAATCAACATATAAAGACAATTTAACAAGAACCGAATCACTAGCATTAACATTTCCTTCATAAATCACATAATTTGTATTTCCATCACTATCTACCCAAGTATGATCAGTAAGACTCGTCCTTGGAACATAACTCGTACCAATTGTAGCCTGAAACAATACAAATTGAGGATCTAAACGAGAAGTATTATATTTTCGATAATTACCCACTTCTTGAATGGTAATTCTTAATAATTTCTTTTTTCGATTATTATTTTTAATAATCATTGTTGTACTATTAATATTCTTAAACTCATCATCAAACTTATTTTCAACTTCTCGAATAATTAAACCTTCCCCAGGTTTTACTCCACTACCATGAGAAGGATTATTATTTTTAGAATCATCTATCTCTCCAGTAGATTTAAATGTAAGTTTATCTGTATCCACAACATAACTAGAACCATCAGACTCCATAACTTGAGACTTACCATTACTAAAATTATAAACCTTATCACCATCAACAGTTATCTTTTCACTAACCTTACCCGCACCATCTGGATTACTAACAATATTTTTCTGATTATCATAAAGAATAGTATCACTATCAGAAACATATGCACGACTTCCATCAGGATAAGTAATGACAGCACTTCCATTATCATAATAAGTGACATTTTTTCCATCTCCACATCGAACGGTAGACATAGAATACCCATAATCATTTGGGGAAATTTCATATAACGATTTTGATTTCAACAAAATATCCCCACTTTTTTTCACATAAATTACATTTCCTTTTTTATCTTTAATAATAGCTGCCCCATTTTCAAAAACAGTAATGGTATTTCCATCTTTATAAGTTTTTTCTCCTAAAACACCAAAAGAATTATTTTTATCAAAAGAAATATTTCCATCACGCATCGAAACCTCTTTATTCCGGTTAACAATATATTTAGTGTTATCTAAAGATACATAAGTACTTTTATCAGTAAATTCAATAAAACTTCCCGTATTTCCTTTTGAAATATTTTTAGTAAGAGAAACACCAGATGGCGCTGCCGAAACAAAAGTAGAACCATTATCCATTTTAACATTATTACTATCTCTTACAAAAATTGTCTCCCCCTTCAATTCTACCTTTGCAGTACCATCGGTATAATAAGTAATAATCGTACCATCGGATAAAGTAGTCGTAGTAGATTCTACATAAATTTTTGTAGCATTACTACCCACTTTTCCATTATCATCAACACCATAATTTCCATTTTTAAGAGGAAAAACGCGGTAAGTTTTTCCATTAGCGCCAACAATAATCGCCGTCCCATCTGTATAATAAGAAATAACGTCCCCTGAAGATGACATAACCGTTTTCACCAAAACAACAATTCCAATAGCTCTAGACTCTTCACCCAATAAATCTTTTTTGATATCCTCATCTTTAATAGAAGGATCATTATTACTATTAATCTTGTCTCCCCCTTCAACATAACTAATATCATAATCATTACTTCCTCTTAAGATAGAAAAAGCAAACCCCACAGATACCAATAAAGACAAAATTATAATTGTACCAATAATCAAAAGAAAAACCATCCTGTGTCTACGAAAAAAGAGCAGAAAAGGATTTTTAGTTTTCTCCTCCTCAATCACAATACGTTTTCTTTGTTCATCTTTTTCTTTTACTTTAAATATATTTGTTCTCATCACTATCACTTACTTTTCTTATTTTTGTACAGTTATACTTTTATACTTCTTTTTCTTTATCCCTTTAATTAATTTGACAATATCATAAGAAATAACCGTCAAACAAGGAATTAATATAACAATAATCCATCCACCATCAGATGCTAAAAATTCTTGTAAATAACCTAATTTAGGAATTTTTAAAATAACCTTACCTCGAATATTATTTTGTGGAACTAATGCACTATCAGCTACATTATTGTTATCCCCTTGCGTTTGAAACGAATACGTCTTTGTCTTAGTATCATATTCCTTTTTTATAATTCTATGAGTAATAATTGTATTTAAAAATCTCGTATCAGCAGAAGCAAAAGTAATAACGTCCCCAACTTTCAAAGTAGATGCTTCAACTTTTTTTGTCACAACAACATCATTAACTTGTATTTCTGGTAACATACTTCCGGTCAAGACAACGTAAGCATTAAATGTTGGCGTGCTATAATCTCCCTTACTTGCACGAATCTTAATATCTAAAACATATAACAGCAAAGTCACTCCAATAAGTAACAACCAAATAAAGATAGCATAAGATATAACTCCCAAAATAAACTTGAATAATGGCTCCTTTTTCTTAACTACCTTAATATCATAGTGCTTTGACTTAGATAAATCTAATTTTTGTATTTTCTTACTTCCTGTATTCGTTTCCATAATTCGAATATTAGATGGCACAATCTTTTCTTCTCTAGATGCTTCATCCTCCATAAAAAATGGACTAATTTCTTCCGAATGTTTTTTTTCTGATTCTTCTAAAACATTCAAATTTTTAGACTTTTCTAAAAAAGAAGAAACTGAATCTGATTTATCTAAAGATTTTGTCTCAAAAGACTCACTTTCAATTTTTGGTGTATGAACTTCATCAGAACGATTTTGTTTAAAAAAAATATTCCCTAAGTCAACTTTTGGTGTTTCTGAATCTACAGTTAAATTTTCTTCCTTATTTTCCGAATCATTCAATGGCAAAAAAGGATTAACAGAAGAAAAATCTTGCACGTCATTTTTATCCTCTTCCTTTTGTGAAAGAACATCAGCTATTTTTTGGTCTTCCTTCGAGATTATATTTTCCGCCTCATCATGAGAATTTTGAAAAAAGATATTATTAACTTGATCATAATCAGCTACAGATTTTGAGGAGTCCTCATTATCATTCAAAATTGATCGCTGCTCATGTAAATCAGAATCATCCTCCTTTTTATTAAAAAAGATAGATTGACTTTCTTTTTCAGAAATCGGCTTTGAAACAGAATTATTTTCAAAAATGCCTCCTTCCTTTTTATCAGAACTTAAATTCTCATTATTTAAAGAACGATCTTGAAAAGAAAAATCACTCGAAAAAACCGAACTTTTATCAACTTCTTTCGTTTCTATTTCATTTTTTAAATTAGAATGATCAAAGATTTGATCAAAAGTAATTCCCTCTTTTTGAACCGTTTCTTTTTCTAAAGCATGATCATCTTTCGAAGCTCCAGAAAACAAATCAGCAAAAGTCTTATTATCTTTATCTCCCATTTTTACTCCTCCTTAATACGTTAATTTCTGAGAAGCATCCACTTGAATAGTCCCATTCAAACTCTTTTTCATCTCAGAATTTTGATTTTCCCCAGATTCCTTAATCCAAATAATCAAAGTAAATTCCTCAGTACTATTATTTTTCAATTCAATATCATTAGCAATAATTGTCGTATCCCTTCTTCCAATATAACCATTGGATAATTCTTCCCCCGAAGAATTATAAATAGAATACATCAACGTTCCATCAGAAAACTCATTAGAATTAAGATTAATATTAATTTTAAGCAGACTATCCAAACTCCCAGTGTTTCTTACCTTAAAAGTGTTCTTATATACATTCTTATCATCAGTCATTAAAGGATTATCCGTAGGATACAAATAATAACAATTGATAATATCTCCAGACAAATATTCTATTGACAAAGTTCCTGTATAAACAGCACTTTTTCCTTCATCTTGACTATAAACAAAAGAAAACAACGCAAATGCCGCACCAACTATCACGGTAATAAAGGTGAGGATTAAAATAACAACATAGAAAAAATCTTTACGATTTACACGACCTACCAAAATATCACCGCCTCTATTATAATATTATCAAAAAAAGCAAAAAAAAGCAATCTAAAATTGCTCTTTCATAGCATTACTGTTTACCAGTAATTTGACCATTTTCATACTCACTAGTATCCAAGCCACCACTAACTTCAATTGAAACTGTTCCTTCAAAAGTCATTCCTTGCTCAGCTTGTTCCTCACCAGTCTCTTCCAACCAAATAACCAACTGATAAGTATGCCGCTCTTTATTTGTAATAGAATATACATTACACCTAGAAGTATCCTCTTTACCTTTATTATCGAATTCAGTACCATTTTCAAATAAACAAGAAACTGGATGAACAGTACTAGTCAATTCTCCATTATCTCCAAATATATCCTCTGGCTTTTCAAAAACATTATAACCAACACCAGAAAAGTCAACATTATCTGGATTACTATCCATCCTAGTAAATTTACTAACCAACGTATAAGAATCCACAATATTAATGCCATATTTATCGGTTAAAACTTTCGTATCATCACTAGGATCTTTCTTAAACTTTACTTCATATAATACATAACTCAAATTAGAAAACTGATTTTTATTAACTTTCAAAGTCGCTAAAATATCTGTATTTTCCCCCTCAGCACCATCGCTAATAATAGAAAACTGATAAACATAACAAACTTCTTTACCCTTAGCATCAACACATTTTCTATCTAAATCATTCTTATAAGTATCATAATCGGTAATAATTTCCCCATCAGTTTCTGGATCATAAGGAGTAACTTCTTTTTTATATTTCGTCAAAGCAACTTGTTGCGTAGCAGGAATCAAATTACTCGCTTTAATTTGTGTACCACCATCATAAGAAATACTAACATAAGCCGACTTAACCGTTAC
Source organism: uncultured Bacilli bacterium (assembly GCA_934132915.1). The sequence goes on along the minus strand of CAKPAK010000020.1, from coordinate 13,363 downwards.
ATCATTCTCCCGACTTCTAGCAGTTGCTGAGAAATAAGCAAAAGTAGCACCAAGCAAAGCAATAAGCAAAGTAGCAACACCAATTATTAAATTGAAAGTATTAGTCTTATTATTCGCTTTCTCTTCATTATTATTAGGATCAATAGCCCAATTATCTTTATCATTCATACTATCGCTATCCTCCTTACTATCTTACTATTTAATAATAGCAAATATTGATTTAAAAGTCAATTCTATATAGAAAAAACATCAACAAAAAATATACCAGAGCACCAACACAAAAAAATTATTTCTTCCAAAAAAAAAGATTAAAGAACTTAACCTTTTTAAAACGAAAAACAAAAATTACTATTTATTGTTTTGATTGTAAATTATTCTTTGTATCTTCTGTAACCAATCCTATAGATCCACTAACACCTGTAGAACCATCGCCAGAACTAATAATCACACGACCAGTAAATTCTTTTGCCGCATCCGTACTAGTTTGATCAGATTTTGAATTCTTAATATATAAAACAAGAGCAAAAGTCTTTGTTTCCCCACCTTCAATTTCAATATCATCTGAAACTCTTGAAGTTCTCTTAGAAGTTGTATCATTATCATCAGTACCAACATTCTCCTCTTCACCAGTTTCAGTAACTGTACGTTTCAACTGAACATCAATTGAAGGAACTTTTGTCGAAGTCCCCTCCGGAGAACTATTTTTTGTATACTTTAATAATGTCTTTGTAACCCCATTACGATTAATAAAAATTGGTGAATAAACATTCGTTTTACTAGTATCTCCAGGCTTTTTCAAATCGAGTAAATTTTTCTCCGTATCTACAACATCAATAGTAGAACCAGACTCTTCTGGATCTGTTCCATCGCCCTTTCTAAATTTTGGATCAGTAAGTCCATTGTTTGCATCAGTAGAATCATAATCAGTAGTATCATCAGATAAAGATATTTCATATGCCATTGCATTCAAATTCAAAAATTGATTAATCTCACTAACTACATCTAAAGATACAGTTTGAGGAGAGTTTGCATCATTCTTTACTTGAAAAACATAAGTACTACAAATAGAGTTACCAAAGTCATCCTTACACAATCCATTTTTTAACAAAGCATACGTCTTTTCTTCTGCTGCTTCATCATCAGCTTTAATGGTAATATCACTTTGACTCTCAAAAGAATACTCCGCTACTTCCGTATCAGCGGGAATCAAATCATTATTCATCCATCCACTTTCATAACTAATATATTTCAACTTCAAAGTGGTAGATCCCGTCTTTACAGAAGAATTAGCACTATTTGTCGTAGCAGTAAAATACGCGAATGTTGCTCCAACAGCCATAATAATAAACGTAGCAACTGCAATTACCGCATAAAATAATCCTCTTCCCTTATTCTCATTAACAACTTGTCCATTTTCTCCATGCATATTTTTATTATCCACTTCTATCTCCTCCTTATATTATGTATTAAGTATAACAAATAAGAAACCAAAAATCAATACTTTTTATAAGAATTTTTTTGAGAGAATAACAACATTAAACTAGATAACTAGTAGTTAAAAACAAATGATATTAGTTCCCCGAAACAAAAAAAGACCTATTAAAAAATAATCAAAAAAAAGATACAGACTTAAAAATCTATATCCTTTCATTCATAAATTGTAAATTTTACACCGTTCTTTACATTTTCGATGGTAATATCATAATTAAGTAAGTGTAGAGTCTTACGAACTATTGATAACCCCAATCCAAAGACCCCTTTCAAGCCTTTTTCATATGGGGTGAATATATTATTTAAAACATTCTCATCAATATTCTCACCATCATTAAATAAAATAATTTTTTGATTTTTTACAGTAATTTTAACTTCCTTTTTTGCATAGCGCATAAAATTATTCAAAATATTATCGATAATAGCTTCCCACATATCCGCACTACCACGAAACATTGTACTCTTCTTGTCAATATCTAGAACAAACTTAACATCAGGCCGAGACATTTTAAATTTATCAACTGCTGCATGAATTATCAAGGATACATCGTACTGTTCCCTTAAATTGTCCCGTCGCTCTGACAAATAATTTAATTTATTTAAATATAATAAGGAGTGAACTTTAATTTCTAATTTTTTTAACTGTTCCTTCATGACCTTCATTGTTTCTGCTTCCGTTTGAATACCATCATCATATGCTTCCAAATAAGACATCATTACCGTAATAGGAGTTTTAAAATCATGGGAAATATTTTGATACATCTGATTTTTATATTCTTCTTGCTCACTCAAATAAGTATGCATATCACTAACCGCCCGATCAAGCGTATATAACTCATCACTATACCGCGTATCAGGCTTATGATCATAGTTTTCATTCGTAATATTATCAATCTTATCTTTAATTCTCTTAATCCGAACCACCAAATGATTCGACCAAGCCAAAATAAAGAAAGAAACAAGAACAAAAGAAATACCAATAACCCGAAAAATAATCATCAAAATAGATTTCTTCATTCGACTAATATAACTATCATTTGTAATCGCTATCTTAATCTTACCATTACTAACAGAAGTAACATAGTAATAAGTATTTCTCTTATAAACAAACTTGCCATTCTCCTTTGTCAAATCAAAATGCGACAAAAGTTTATTCATATCCCTAATATCAATAATATCACTTAAATTATCCGATATACTAACCGTATTTGAAGAAACAATATATAAATAAGCAACTTCCGTATTTACCGTATTCTCATTAATATCGTCTTCGCTCTGTAAAAAACTAAGAGGTTGCTTTAAATAATTATAGACATTTGTCTCATAAATAGGAATCAATTTATTCGGTAGAATAATCCCAAGCGACACAACCATTATCCCCAAAATAATCATCCAAACAACAAAAAGCTGTTCCCTTAAATTACTCTTTGTCATGTCAACCTATACCCATACCCATAAATTGTATTAATGTTAATATCCGGCATCTTCTTTCTAAGTCTTCTCACCAAATCATCTACGACCCTATCATTACCAAAATAATTATCTCCCCAAATAATATTCAAAATATCATCTCTAGAGAAAGATTTATTTTTATTCGTAACAAACATATACAACAAATCAAATTCCAATGTCGTAAGCGTCAGCTCAACATCTCCTTTACTAACACTTCGCTTATCCAAATCAATCGTATAATTCTCGTAAACAATTCGCTTACTTTCCTTAGAATAAACCCTTTTTATCATATTATTAACCCTAAGAACCAATTCCTTAGGTGAATATGGTTTCGTAATATAATCGTCACTGCCAAGTTCAAGACCAATAATTTTATCCAAATCCTTATCCCTAGCCGAAGTAAATATCACTGGCACTTCCTCATTCGTCTCCCGAATCTTCTTTAAAATATCGTAGCCACTAATATCTCCGCCAAGCATAATATCTAGTATCCACAAATGAGCATCGATGCTAGTATTCTCTATCGCATCTTCCCCATTCAAATAACTAATAACCTCGTAGCCAGCCTTTTCTAAATAGGCCTTAATCACAGAATTTAAATCTTTCTCATCCTCAACTAAAACAATTTTTTTCATTACTAACCACATCCAAATTCTAAACTTCTAATTCTTTTAAATATTTAAATCTCTTCATCTACCACCTCGCTAACTGATATCATTGTAATTAAAGATAACAGAATAAATATCAAAAAATTATGGTAAATTATGTTATATCAACAAAATACTTAAAAATTACCAAAACCTTAATCTAAATATCAAACTAAGAATAAGTACTTTTCCTATTTTTTAAAATTACGAATCTTTTCTAAAATCTTAATATACTGTCCTAAAAATTTCCATTCATCATCCATTTTTAAAGAAAAAATCGTCTTATCAAATATCCCTTTCTTCTCATTATTAAACCCAATCAAATAGCAAATCACAATCTCATATTTCTTCCGAATATCATGAATAAATTTCTCTGCCTCATCTGCATAAGTAATCGTATAATTATGATTAAGAATTTCCTTACCATCCATAATATCCTTATCGATCTCTCGAATATCAATCGCATTCCAATTCTCCATCACAATTTTTTGATTATCAGCATTAATCTCCACAAAACTATTCACTGGTTGCTTCGAAATCTCTTCCACTACCTCTTCTAATCTTTCTTCTTCTTTTAATATTTTCTTCTCACTAACTTCTTTATCTTCCTCATCCGAAAATTCCTCTTTAGAAGAAGTTTTTTCCTCCAAAGTCTCTCTCTCTGAAGAAATATCTCCATCCGCTCTTTCCATAGCAGAAACATTTTTCTCTTTCATCTTATCTAAAGTTTTTAATACACTCATTTCCTTTTTAACTTTTTTAGGATAAACCTCCTGTTTCAAATCTAATATTTTTTGCTTGTTCTCTTCGCTTAATTTTTTTATTTCCTCAGAACTAAACGCATATTCGGTAACTGAAGGATATCCTTTAGAATTCTTCGTGAATTTACTTTTCACACGACAAACAAATTTATGAATTAAATTATTATCCTCCATAAAACCACCACACCTATATCTTAACACAATAAGCCCAATAATACAAATAATTTATTCATTAGTACCCAAATCAAAAAATATCTGCTATAATAAAAAATATAAGGAGTATTCATTATGGCAAAGAAAAAGAAAAAACAAAAACTACCCAAAGGAATAAGTATTTTAATCATCATTCTAGCAGTAATCTGTAGCATTTATGAAAAAGATATCGATAAAACATTTGGTCTACCCGTAACAGAAACAAAAGTTACAACCAAAGAAGAGAACCACAACTTAAATATAACCTACCTCGATGTCGGACAAGCAGATGCAATTTTAATTCAAAATGATGGACACAATATGTTAATTGATGCCGGCAATAACGAAGATGGTCCCCTACTTGTTCAGTATTTTAAAGAACAAAACATTAACAAATTCGACTATCTCATTGCAACGCATCCACACGAAGACCACATTGGTGGAATGGACGATATCGTAAAAAACTTTGATATCGATAAAATTTATATGCCAGACGTAACAACCACCACCAAAACCTTCTTAGACCTTTTAGATGCAATTGAAGAAAAAAATATGACCTTCGATGTTCCCAAAGTAAATCAATCCTTTACACTAGGACACACCCTTTTCCAAGTAATTTATACAGGAAATGACAAAAAAAATCTAAATAATGCCTCTATCGTTTTAAAAGCATCCTTCAAAAATACATCTTATCTTTTTACCGGTGACGCTACTAGTGAAGTAGAAAAGAAAATTCTAAAAAAAGATATTCAAGCAACCGTCTTAAAAGTAGGCCACCACGGCTCAAAATATAGCACAACCACTACTTTTCTAGAAAAAGTAAACCCAACATACGCAATCATTTCTGTTGGAAAAAACAATTCCTATAACCACCCTAATCAAACAACACTAGATAAACTAACAAAAGGAAATATTGAAATTTACAGAACCGACGAAATGGGAAGCATCTTCTTAGAAACAGACGGAAAAAAGATTACCATCACAAGTAAACATACCAATACTAATGGAGGATAAAAAAATGAAATACGCACTAGACAGAATAGAAGAAGATATTGCTATTTTAGAAAATATAGAAACAGGAGAAAGAAGAAAAATAAGTATTCAACACCTCCCCCCTAACATTCACGAAGGAACCATTTTAAAAAAGGAAAATAATACTTATTTAATTGATACCAAAGAAGAAGAAAAAAGAAGAAAATTAATTGAAGAAAAATTTAAAAAATTACGTGGCAACTAACCACGTAATTTTATTATACTTCTAAATTATGATAAACTTCTTGAACATCATCAATATCTTCTAAAGATTCAATCAAAGAAAGTGCTTTCTCCATACTCTCCTCATCCATAGAAACATAATTATCGGGAATATAAGTAACTTCTGACATACTAAAATTTGTATATCCTAACTTTTCCAATCCATCCTTAACCATAAGAAATTGATTAGGCTCTGTTGTAATCTCATAGCCATCCTCATTAGAAACAAAATCTTCTATCTCTAAATCAAGTACATCTTCCATCAACTTATCCTCATCATATTCATGACTAAGAATAAGGATTCCTTTTCTTTTAAATAAATAACTAACAGAACCATCTGTTCCTAAATTTCCACCACGTTTAGTTAAAGTACTTCGAACAAAAGAAGCCGTACGATTTCGATTATCCGTTAAACAATCAATCATAATCGCCATTCCTTGAGGTCCATATCCTTCATAACGAACACTCTCGTAATTCTCTCCATTACCCTTTTGTTTTGCCTTATCAATCGCATTTTGAATATTAGACTTAGGCATATTTTCAGCCTTAGCCTTCTCAACAACCATACGAAGTGCTGCATTATTTGCAGGATCACTATCCCCAGACTTTGCCGCAACATAAATTTCTTTCGCTAACTTAGCAAAAACCTTACCACGTTCCGCGTCAATAGCCCCCTTCTTTCTTTTTATTGTCGACCATTTACTATGTCCTGACATTTCCTTCACCTCTTTTCTTTATCTATTAATATTTTAATAATGATTTCAAAATAAGTCAACCTTCTTAATTTAGTTTCTCTTCTCCTAAAAAAGAACCTTATCAAAAAAGAAAAATAAAATGAAGTATTCTACCCCGAAATATACTCAAGCAACACAGGAGCTAGAATAATAATAAGAACCAAAGGAACAAAGAAAAATACTGAAATAATACTAATCTTAATGGGAACCTTACTAATCAGTGCCTTAATCTCTAACTTTCTTTTCTCTCTCAAATAATCCAGTTGACTATATAAACTATGAATAATACTACTTCCATATAAATTAGCCTGCGTTAAAGACAAAATAATATTATTAATCGTATCACTAGGAATAGAGGACTGCATATCCTCTAATGCCTCCGTCAAACTCTTCCCATAAGAAGTCTCCCTTAAAACTTCCCGAAACTGAGAAGCAAGTTCCCCATTAGAAGAAGAAACCGTCACATTCAAAGCCTCATTCAAATTTCTTCCCGTCTCCAAAGACAAAGTCAAAATCTCAAAAAAACTAAGAGCCTCCGTCTCAAGACGAACTTGTCTTTCTCTTATTCTTCTATCCAAAAGAAAATAAGTAATCCCCTTCTCATACAAAAAAGCAAAAAGTGGGGCTAACAAAAAACCAATCTTACTTATAAACAAAAAGATAAGAAAAATAAGAACCATCCCCATTAAACGAAGATTCAAGAAAGAATAAACATTCAACTTCGTTGAAACACCAAGTAACTTAATCTTTTTCTCATTCTCTAAAATCGTCTTCCTTCGATACAATTTTTTAGAAAAATAATGCCCTTCTCCTCTCATTTTCTACACCTTTACTTTCATAATTTTATTTAATAAATAGATATATATCAAAAACATCATTCCAATGATAAAAAGAACAAAATAACCAAGAGTAGAAGCAAACAAAGGAGCAAAATAACTAGGACTAATCACATAAATGACCAAAACAAATAAAATAGGAATTACCATCAAAACCTTAACCACTAAACTAGATGCTGCCGTAGAATTCTTTAAATCACTCTCTAGTTTTTTCTTATCAAATAAAGTTCTCTCAATACTAGAAAATACTGCGACAATATTTCCACCTGTCTTATTTAAAATCGTCAAACTAGTCGCAATATAATTAGCCTCATCCAAACCAACCCGTGAAGCAAATCTAGAAAAAGCAACTTCAACACTAATTCCATAAATCATATCCTGATAAATTTTTTTAAACTCTAAAGAAATCGGTTTAGGTAAATCTCTAGAAGCAATCTCTACTGCCTGCAAAGTACTCTTTCCAGCCTTAAAAGCATTGTTCATCACAATAACCGCTCTAAGCATATCATTCTTAACTTGTTTCTTAAAACGACGACGTACCATCATCAAATAAATATCATATAAATAATAACCCAAAATAAAACTAATCAAAAAGAAAAGAAAATTAACCCGTTTCCCTTGAATTGCAAAAGAAATAACCAAAAGAACAACCACAACAGTAGCAATCACTAACTTATTTAAAATAAAATAAACACTTTTCTCATCAGATACCAATCCCTTTTTATTATAACTATCAGCATACTTTCTTAACTGAGGATTTTTGGAAAATCGCTTCATAACCTTAGAATACTTATCACTAATTTGGTCAAACAAACTAAAATCTTCCCCCTCAGAAGCTCTCAAAGTATAATTCTCTAATCTTTTCTCTATCTTTACACTTCTTATTAATCTTAAAATAAAAATCACACACCCAAGAAAAATAAGCATCAAAACCATTCTCGTAACAACAACCAAATCCAAAATTCCTCACCTCATCTCTATCTTTATCTCTATCTATAGAAAAATATTTTTAAGTATTTTACTCCCTATAAATCATAAACACTTGCACTTTTTTTAGGAAAAATCCCTTTAATCTCTTCAATTCCCTTTCTAGAAATCTTATCAACTACCCGTGGCGTACCCCTAGCCTTCACAAAGTCTCCCAAAACACTTCCCTCTTCTGTTGTACCATTTTGCCTGTAATAAAATATTTCCCTAACTACAATATTTCCATCACGAATACCATCTACTTCACTAATATTAGTAATCTTTCTTCTTCCATCACTAAGACGATCAATCTGCACAATAATATCAATTGCATTCTCAATATATCCTCGAATCGCACTAACCGGAATAGACATCTCATTCATCATAATCATAGTCTCCATTCGATTCATCGCATCAATAGGCCCATTCGCATGCAATGTCGTAATTGAACCCTCATGCCCCGTATTCATTGCCTGCATCATATCAAAAGCCTCTTTACCACGAACTTCTCCAACGATAATTCGATCAGGACGCATACGAAGAGAATTTCTAACCAAATCTCTTATTGTAACTTCTCCTTCTCCTTCATAATTACTAGCCCGTGTCTCCAAAGAAATCACATGCTTTTGCTTCAACCGAAGTTCAGCCGCATCCTCAATGGTAATAATTCTCTCATCCTCACCAATAAAACCACTCAAAATATTTAATAAAGTCGTCTTACCAGTACCAGTACCACCACTAATTAAAATATTTAATTTAGCCTTTACACAACACTCTAAGAAAATCGCCATATCATTAGTAAGAGCCCCCTTCAAAAGCAAATCATCAATACTCTCTAAATCTTTAGCAAATTTCCTTATCGTAAGAACAGGACCTTTCAAAGAAAGAGGAGGAATAATCGCATTCAAACGACTCCCATCTCTAAGCCTAGCATCCACCATTGGATTAGCCGCATCAATCGTTCTCCCTAAAGGCTGAACAATTCTCTGAATCGTCCGAATAATATGCTTCTCATTAATAAAAGAAACACTCTCATCCAAAACAACGCGTCCATCCACTTCAACATAAATTTGGTCAGGAGCATTAACCATAATCTCCGTAACCCGATCATCATTAAGTAACTCCGTAATCGGCCCATACCCATTAATTTCATTCTGAATCAAATTAAAAATATAATTTCTCTGTAAATAATCTAAATTATAATTACTAATTGCCTTATCAATCTCATCATTAATATATTGCTCCATCAACTGATTATCAGGAATATTCTCATCAATCAACTTCTCTAAAATATTATTTCTAAGTCGATCAAGCAAATTCTTATCCGAAAAAATATCATAATCATTAACATCTTCTACCTTCAAAGTAGAAGGCTTCACCTCAAAAGCATCAATTAGACTCTTTTTCATGAACACCAACCTCCTCCAACAACCTCGAAGCAATTTTCTTTAACTTATTAATATCTCCCCCATGAAAACGATTAATTGCCCGATTCAAACTAAGAATCTCACCATCCAAAACATACCTATCAATATTCTTAATATAAAAACTATTCTCTATCGTATAATCAATATTACACTTCAAAATATTACGAATATCAAATAAAGATAAATAGTCCCTTCCCGTATCCCTAGAACAATTCAAAACAACCAAATAATTTTCCTTATCCGTATTTTTAAATATCTGAACCAAATTACGCATATTCTTAAGATCAATCAAATCATTCGTCACCATCAAAAGGCTAATATCAACATAATCTAATATCATCAAATTAACCGCATTCATCAAATGATTCATGTCAACCAAAATAACATCATATTCTCGCCTTGCCAAATCAAAAATCATTGGAATATATTTCTCATCAATCTTCAAAGCAACCCTAGGATCTCTCGGACTAGCCAAAACATCTATTCCACTATTATAACTACTAACATAGTCCGTTATACTACTATAACGATTATTAGAAATACTATCAATCATCATATAAATATCCTTCTGATTACGAATATCTAGCCAAGTAGAAACACCACCACTATAAAAATCAGCATCAATAATTAATACCCGTTTCTTCTCACGATAATAAATCCCCGCTAAATTAATCGCCATCGTTGTCTTACCAACACCACCCTTAACTGAAGTCACACTAATAATCTTACCCTTAGCCATATTTATCACCCTTACGAAATTTTCTCAATTACCTTCTCTTCATCCTTAAAATACCCTCGATACTTACTTTTCACCTTAAAATGAACAAAACCAAATAACTTTCCCAATATCCCCTCAACATCATCTTCTAAAGTAACATAAACCACATCATCATCTAAATCAACCTGATACTTAGTATCTTTTAAATTTAATTTTAAAAGATCAACAACATCCTTCTCTTCCTTTTTATCCTGTGAAAAACCATACTCTAACGAAAGACAACAAATACTCTCCTGACGACTCTTTACTTCCATCATCCTGCCCCCTTCCACAACCAAAGCCATAATCCCCATCAAAATAGGAATAATCAATATAAATAAAACCAAACTCTGCCCCTTATTATTCATCATTTGGCACAACCCTTTCCACCGTAGCATAAAAAGGATTTCCAAATATTCTAAAAAAAAGTGGATTAACGAAAGATACCTTTTTTTTCACTAAAACCTTAGAATACTGATCCTGATAGGTACTTAAATTAACATCTACTCCCGGATATAAATCCATAACCTCACGAACACTCTTTCCCTCTTTAAGAAGCAAAATAATATCCGTACTTTGACTCTCCAACGTATTCTTAGTAACAAGCAAATTTCCAAAATCAACAACAGTAAACAAAATCAAAAGAAATACCGGCAAAATAAGTACAAACTCCACCAAAGCCTGTCCACGACGATTCATACCACATCACACCCATCCCTATTATTAACTTTATTATAGCAAAAATAGAAAAAAAAAGAAAGTACTTTATTTACTTTCAAAATACTTCAATCTATTCATTCTCTTGTACTTTATCATTAGTTAAAGAAAAGCTCTGTACTTCCCCAATTTCTTCCAACGCATTCACAAACAATTGAAACTTTACCCCCTCTCCATCTTCTTCCCGTTTTAATACCTTAATAGACATAATTTCTCTCAAAAAAGGATTATCCCGAGATAACTTCTTTTTAATATACAAAAAAGCCTTCTCTTCTACCATATCATCCGTATAAATTTCATCCTTAACTAAAGTCTCATACTGTTTTTCTTGAACAAAACGAATATTCAACAAATTAGAAGAAAATAAAATTTTATTTTTAGTCCGAAAAGTACGATAATGTTTAAAATCAAACAAAGCCATTCTTCGATTGAAAAAATAAATCGCATACCCTCTCTTCGAGCGACCAGTTAACTTTGATTCTTGATACACATAAGGATAATATAAATCAACTTGATACCAAACTTCTCCATAAACATTTCCCTGAGCCATTGTAGAAACAACTGTATTATCTGGCATCATAATTTCCCCAGAAATAATAATATCCCCCTTTTTGACATAATCATTAACAAACTTAACTTTCTCTCCACTAAAAGCATCAATTCTCCTAATAACAGCATTCTTTCTACTAACAATATGTTGATACTGATAAGTATTTTTTAAAGCATTTAATTTTCTCTCCTCTACCCGAACAATATACTTTGTCCCATATTCTATAATTTCAATCCATTCTAACTTATCCTTATTCTCTTTTAATATTTTATCCTCTATCTTTTCTAACTCATGATAACTTTTCTTTAAAGAATATTTTTTAAGTCCACATTTTTCAAGTTCATGAATAAGATAATTACGCATTTCTCTATCTTGATGAATCACCTCAATTTGACTAACCACCCTTGAAAAAAAACCAATTAAAATAATCCCCAATAAAAAGAAAGAAATTAAAAATATATTTTTTTTCAAACGATTCTTCCATCTTTTTCTACCATAATATTCTAATACCTCTACCTCATAAATTGATCGATAAGTCATTAACTTTAAATATTCATCATACGCTAAAATAACTTCCACTTCTCTAACCGATATCGGAATAATTCGAATAAGCCAAATCTTATCCTTCAAAATTCTTCTCAAATATCGCCCAACATTATTCCCACTTATTCGCACCCGAACTTTGCTATTCATTTTTTCCAGACATCGATTTCTCATAATTTCACCTATGAAATTTTATGTCAATAAACCAATCTTTATACTTCTATAGAGGTAATCATTCCCTCAATTAAAATCTCTTCATCTTGCATTCTCGATATAGTAAGATGATTTCCTAAAATAATACTATTTCCCCCTTCGTAGCGAATCACAATACGAGTATCTGAAAAATCAACAATTTCTAAATAATTTAAAATATGAACCCATTTTTTAGAAAGAGTAATTTTATAATCTCTATCAACAAAATATCGCTCCCAATTTTTAAACAAACTCATTTTATCACCAATATAGTATATGAAAAAATAGAGATCAAGAAATCCCTATTTTTTAATCCCACCAAATCTCCTATCTCGCTTAGTATAAGAAATAATTGCATCATCAAAATCCTTACTACTAAAATCAGGAAATAATATATCTGTAAAATAAAATTCAGCATAACTAACTTGCCACAACATAAAATTACTAAGTCGATACTCTCCACTCGTACGAATTAACAAATCTACATCAGGAAGATTTTGATATAAATATCTTGAAACAACCTCTTCATTAATCGTTGAAACATCACTGGAAGAAATATCTTTCATCATTTTTTTCATTGCATCAACCATTTCAGCTCTACCACCATAATTAAGACAAATATTAAGAATTCCACCCGTATTATCTTTTGTAGCATGCACCATTTCATCACGAGCCGCAATCACTTCTTTAGATAAAGGCTCATCTCTTCCAGATACAATAACCTTAATATTATTTTTCATAAAAAACGAAACATCCCTTCGAAACATCATCAAAAATAAATTCATCAAATAATCTACTTCGTCTTTACTCCGCTTAAAATTTTCTGTAGAAAACAAATACACAC
>CAKPAK010000019.1 GCA_934132915.1 uncultured Bacilli bacterium | reverse complement strand
TTCGTGGGACATTTACTTTAGCGGGTGGCACATATACCAATTTAAAGTGGTATATCTTAGCACAAGGGGCTGGGACAGCACCTTCGGATGCCGCAACAAAAACTTATGCTAATATTAATACTTCTGGAACTTTGACCAAAAAAAATGGAAGTACAACTCGTTATATTTATGGATACGCAAAGAGCAATACCGCTTTGACGAATAGTGCCCATGGATTTGATTCAACTACCTTATCAACAATTTCTTTAACAAAAAATGGTTCTTATTATTTTACACTTGTTGTTTGGATCGAAGAAACTGATGCGAATCAGAATGACACTGATAAGGGAACTTTTACTGGCACACTAGATTTTTATACCGTAAATTCTGGTGGGGCTAAGATTAGTGGTATTACTTCTACTATTACTGGATAATAAAAATACTTATTTATAGACTTACTTTATATTAAGTGGTCTTATGAATAAGTATTTTTTCTTTTAAAAAAAGAACCAAGTGGTTCTAATCATCAGAGAAGAAATCATTAAAGAAATCGTCACTATGTGTTCCTTCATCATATAGAGTTTTATCTTCCTTGTTTTCGATTTCCGCATCGATTACTTTTTGTTCTTTTGCTTTTTGTTCCTCTTGTTCTTTTCGTTCTTCTTCTTCTAATTCAGCAATTTTAGCATCGATTTTCTTTACTAAATCATCAACATTAAAACTTGCTTCTTCTTTTGGTGAATCATTATTTCCTAAAAGAGAATTTAGAGTTTCTTCTCCAAATGGTGTTGAAGATTTTGGTTGATTTAAACTACTAAATGGATTTCCACCTAAACCTCCCATACCACCAAAGGGATTTGAAGAAAATGGATTAGCCATGCCACCAAAGGGACTGCTCATTCCCCCCATTGGATTATTTCCTGAACCATTCATCATGGACTCCATTTTTTCTTTTTTCTTCGCTTTTACAAACTCCCTAATATCAAATAATTGAACTTCTTTCTTTTCTCTAACTTGGTATCCAGCCTTTTCATAAGTTTCTCCCCAAGCATGCATTTTATTCATCTGCCAATCTGGAGTCATTTTTGTTTTAAAGGGCATCATTCGAAGTCGCAACCAAATTACTTGCTCTTTCGGCATTCTTTGTAAATCACTTACTGTAACAAGGGGGGTTGAGGAAGTTTTTTCTTTTTCCTTTGATTTTACTTCTCCACACATCTTACTTAATTCTTCTAGTGCTTGTAACTCACTACTAATTAAGTACAAAATATTACAGTTTCCTTTAATGGTTTCGGCGTCTTCTTTTCCATATACTTTAGTTAATTGAGCAAAGTTTTGAATGATAAAGGTAAATCTAATATGTCTTGAACGAGCAGCAGTTACCATGGTTGTTACATCTTTAAGAGGAGGCATATTGGCAAACTCATCTAGAATAAAGTTTGTTCTAAATGGTAAGTGACCACCTGATTCTTGGGCAACATCGATTAAGGTTTCATAACATTGTTTAATAAATATTGTGGCTAAAGGGTGAAGTGTTTTCTTTTCGTCTTGGACAATCATGAAAACGGCAGTTTTCTTTCTTCCAATATCTTTCATTTCAAAATCACTGTAAGATAGCATTTCTGATAAGTTATCTCGAGAAGAGAATAATTTTACTTTTTGTTTGAATGTTGATAAAACTCCACCTTTTGTCTCTTCTGGGGCATACACGGTCCCTGATGCGTTAACATAGGCTGGACGGGCTGGATCCTTCATGTTGAAATATTCTTTAATGTAGTTATTGTTAGGGCCACCAAATTTTTCTTCTCCTAAATTAGACATTAAGTTCATACTATTTAGGTTTACTTGTTCCTTAGTAGCATCTTCAAATAGTCCTAGAGCAAGTCCTGAGAAGTAGTCCGCTCCTGATTTTTCCCAAAAAGGATCTCCAGTATTTTTTTCGTCATATAAAATGTTTAGGGCTAAATCATCTAGTAATTCTACGGCTTTATCCATATTTCCTGATTGATATAAGTCATAAGGCAAGGTCATTGGATTCCAAGCATTTCCTTTTTGTGGATCACGAAAATTTAAAACAATAAGGTTATATCCTTTTTTACGAAGCATCTCTCCAGTTTCTTCATAAAGTTCTCCTTTAGGATCGGTTAAAACCATTGATTCCCCTGCTTTTGCTAATAATTTTATCATAGGGAATACAACATTTTGTGTTTTTCCGGAACCTGTCGCACCAATGATTAAGTTATGGGCCTCTCCATCATCAACCCATATTTTTTTCCCATCATTAATAACTGCAATCCCCGCATGTTCTGCGGTGGGTGCAGCGGGATCCACTTCATAAAGGGTTGCTTTCATTTCTTTATCTTTACACCATCTAGAATAACCTTTATCTTTCTTTTGGGTGGTTATTCCAAATCCTTTTTCTCTATCAAAGAAATAGGAACTTACAGAAAAACATACTCCTGCTAAAACGAGAAAAAATAAACAAAGGGTTGTTGGTAGATAGCGAACACTGAAAGCTTCAAAAGGAATAATTCCATAAAAAGTTCCTTCTGTTGCTAGAGAATGGGCATTCAAAACACCTATTGCGCAAAAATATAATAAAAGAAAACAAAAGCCTACAAAGATCTTAATATCTTTTGCATCTGCTCTAAATTTTAATTTCATATGATCTCCTCCGTAAACACCTCAATTATAGCATAGATAAAAAAAACTAGCAATTATATTTCCCCCTTTTTTGTTAATTATAGGTTATAATTTTGCTTTTTTTTCTCACAATTTCAATTTTTAGTTGTAATAAAAAGGGTTTTTTGCTATGATAGTAATGTACTTTTAAAAGGAGGAATAAAGTGAGTATGGAAAAAGAAACAAAGAAGAATACTTCATCGAAAAAATCGGTTGAGAAAACAGCATCTCAGAAAGAAAAAAAGATGAAGAAAGATTCTAGTAAAGAAGAAAACCTTAAAGAAAAAAAGGCAAGTTTGCCAAAAGAAGAAGAAAAAGTACTTGCTCCTGTTCAAGAGAATGAATCTGAGGAATACGATGAGGATTTAGCCGATATGGAAGAATCTGAAGAAGTCATTCATAAAGAAAAATTACCAGAAGAAAAAATAAAAGAGAAAAAGAAGCAAGAAAAAGAAAAAGATTTAAGAATAAAGGTTGAAAAAGTAGAAAAGATTGCGAAAGAAAAAAAGAAGAAGGCACCTACTTCTCACAATCATAGTTGGACGAGTCGTTTTTCGACATTTTTCGAAGAAAACCACGTTGCCATTTATGCTTTTGTTGGTGGGGTATTGTTAAGTACTTTAATTGCCTTTATTATTTGGCCAGATCGGATTGCTACTTTAAAAGATGGGACACAACCTGTTGTCACAGTCAATAAAAAGACTTATACGGCTGATGAGTTGTATGAAGATATGAAAAGTTACTATTCTGTTAGTTTGCTTTTAGATAAGATTGATAATGACTTACTTACCAAGATGTATCCTGAGGATGATACGATGACTAGTGAAGTTAAATCTAATGCTGAATATTACTTTAATACTTATAAGCAATATTATAATTATACGCAAGAGCAATTCTTAGAGAAAAATGGTTTTTCTAGTTATGATGCTTTCTTAGATTATTTAAGACTTGATTATCGAAGAAATAAATATTTGGAAGATTATATTAAGAAAAACTTAAGTGAAGATGAAATAAAAAAATACTATGATGAGAATGTATTTGGGGATATTAATACTCAGCATATCTTAGTTGAAGTGAAATCAGATAGTGATAAAGATAATAGTAAAAAATTAAGTGATGAGGATGCGAAGAAATTGGCAGAGGAAATTATTACCAAGTTAAATGATGGGACAAGTTGGGAACAAATTCAAAAAGATTATAAAGATAAAATTACTTATGAAGATTTATCTTACCAATCTTGGGATGCTTCTTTGGAAGAATCATTTATGACTGCTTTAAAGAAAATGGATAATAATTCTTATTCTGAAGAACCCGTTAAAACTTCTTATGGATATCATATTATTCATCGATTAGATCAAAAGAAAAAACCTACTTTAAAGAAATCTAGAGATAAAATTATTTCTAATTTAGTAACTGATAAAAAATCAGCTGATTCTAATTTATTGTATAAATCTTTAATTTCTTTAAGAAAAGAGAAAAATATTGATTTTAGTGATACGGTTATGAAAACTAAATATGAAAGTTATTGCAATCAATATAAATAAAGTGATTGAACTCGTTTTTGAAAGATAAAGACGAGTTTTTTTATTCTTTGAAATTTGCTGTTTTTAATAAAAAGTGTTTATAAATAGAAAAAAACATCTAAAAATTTAGATGCGATTATTGCTGTTTGCAAAATTTCAAATAATTTATATTACCTGAAATGGTATATAGAGAATATTTTTCAAAAATTTTTTTACTTTTTATTAATGGTGGTGTTTAATCTTGGTTTGATTATTTTTTTCAATTATTTCTTGAATGAATTGATTAGTTGTATATCTTACACTCATTAATGATTCTAAACCTTCTGTATTCGTTAGACTATCAAAAATTGCGGATCCTCCTATATTTTGCAATGAATTCAAACCTACAGCACTGGTTAAGCTAGCAAATTTTGCATATGTTCCTATGCTCTGTAAGGATTCTAAGCCTCTGGCATTGATTAGATGATCAAATCGGGCCGCTTCTCCTATGTTTTGCAATGAATTTAGACCTTCAGCTGACTCCAAATTAAAAAAATATACATTTCCTCCTATATTCTGCAAGGAATTCAGACCTTTAGCTGACTCCAAATTAGTAAAATCTGCATTTCCTTCTATATTCTGTAATGAATTCAAACCTTCAGCTGACTTCAAATTAGTAAAAAATACATTTCCTTCTATATTTTGCAACGATTTTAACCCTTTGGCGCTCAGCAGATGATCAAATCGGGCATTTCCTCCTATATTCTGCAGTGATTCTAAACCCTTGCTACTGGTCAGGCTGTTAAAATTTGCTGATCTTCCTATGCTCTGTAGGGCACTTAATCCTTCCGCACTCATTAGATTGTCAAATCGGGCACCTCCTTTTATCCTCTGTAAGGATTCTAATCCTCTGCTATTGTCTAAATTATTAAATTGTGCGCCTCCTCCTATGTTCTGCAAGGCATTTAATCCCTCCGCGTTAGGTAGAATATCAAAACTTGCATTTCCTTTTATACTTTGTAAGGATTCTAAACCTTTGGCGCTCGTTAGATTATCAAAACAGGCCTCTCCCCCGATATTCTGTAATAAATTCAAACCTTCTGCACTCGTTAATTTAGAAAAATAGGCATCGCCTCCGATAATCTGTAGTGAGTCTAATCCTCTAGCGTTGGTTAAACTTCCAAAAATCGCGGATTCGCCTATATTCTGTAGGGAATCCAACCCCTTAGCACTCGTTAGGCTACCAAAAAATGCCTCTCCTCCTATATTTTTCAATGAATTTAATCCTTCCGCACTCGTTAGGCCAGCAAAATAAGTTTGACCTCTTATAGTTTGTAATGATTTGAAGCCTTTGGCGCTCGTTAGGCTACCAAAAAATCCACCTTCTCCTATGTTTTGTAATCGTTCTAAGCCTTTGGCACTGGTTAGTTCATAAAAATAGGCATTTCCTCCTATATTCTGCAATGATTTTAAGCCTCTAGCATCGGTTAATTTATCAAAATGAGCATTTCTTCCTATATTTTGCAACGATTCCAACCCTCTGGCACTCGTTAGTTTAGGAAAACGGGCACTTCTTCCTATGTTCTGCAATGCATTTAATCCTTCTGCACTCGTTAGTTCATAAAAATAGGCCTTTTCTCCTATATTCTGCAATGATTCTAAGCCTTTCGCACTGATTAGACTCTCAAAATAGGCATTACCACAAATAATTTTTAATTTTGAAAAATAGGATGGTATTTTTTCTTTATTCCAAAGCAGTTCTCCATAAAAAACACTGATATTTGCATTTCCTTTAAATTCACTTAAGGATGTTGCAATTTCTTTTTCGGGTACTTTAAAAATATTAGCTAAATCTTTTTTCGGATTTCGCTTTTGAAGAATCTCCTTGATTCTCGGATCTGTTTCCCAACCAAATCCTTCAATTTTATTCTTAACTTCATATAAAAAAGTTAAATCTTCGATGGAAAATTCTAGATTTTGGTCTTGCTTTTTTTCTAATATTGTAAGATATTTCATATCACTAACTTTTTTTTGATATTTTTCTTTATCGGGAAATTTATTCAATTTTTCGTCTAATATTTTTTCCATATTGGACTCTATATTTTGTTCTTTGGCGATTCCTCTTATTTCACCAATTTTTGATTTTCCATCCATTCGAATCGCAATTCGAGGATTTTTATATTCCTTATTTTTATCTTTTGTATAATAAATGTAAAAATCACCGTTTTCTAATTGCTCTTTTGCCACTGTTTCTCCGACAGTACACCAACCTGTATTTTTTCCTTGAATAGACTTCCAAAGTGGATAATAGTCGCTTCCTTGGTCATATTTTATCCATATTCCTTCTGTTTCTTGGGATTTTTCTTGTTCGACTACTTTTTTAAAGAAATAGGTATATAATTTTTTGAAACTTTCTCCATTTTCTAATGCTTTTTCTTCTTTGGAAGATAATTCATTTTCTCCTATTTGATGAATTAAAACATCATATACTTGGGCTAATACTTCCCTGTTTAAATCGATATATGGGGCGGTTGTATTTTTTGTTCTATTAAGAAATTCTTGTTTTTCTTTATCAAAAATACCTAGTTTTACCATTCCTTCAAAGGCATAATTTTTAAACCACATAGGGTACACGGCATCATCGCTACAAAAATATTCTATCCAATTCCTTAATGAGTTTTTTTGTTCTTGTTGGATTTGAGATAACATTTCGTTTTTCAGTTCTTCTGTTATTTCTATGTCACCATATCCTTTCTCCCGAGCAATTCTTTTCTGTAGATTAATGTATGATTCTGGAAGGGTTTTTATCACATATTTATTGTAATAAAGTTGCTTTAATATATTCAGTTTATGTTCATTTGTTTTTGCTTTTTGATGAGTTTTTTCTAATCTTTCCATATATTTTCTTATTTTTTCTTCTGGAGTATCACTTTTATTTGCATGATGCATAATGATATCTTCAGTGTGCATATTTTTATTTAGATGATTTAAAAAATCTTCCCCATTTTGATATTTCATGGATAATTCCTCCTTTTTTTGATTAATCATATCATATTTTTGAGAATATTGTTCAAATAAAAGCTTTTTTTCATTTTATATTACGATTATATAAAAAAGTAAAGTAGGACAATTCAGGATAAAAATATTTTTTTATATTTTAAAATTTGATCAGTTTAGTAACAGAAGGTATCGATGAAAAATTATTGCTAATCTTTAATAAAAGGGAGAAGAAATAATGGTTAAAAAAATACTTATTTAGAATTTCTTTTTTATATAAGATGAATTCTAAGTAAGTATTTTACTCTTCTGAATTTTCTTCAAGATATTTTTCCGATGTACTATCTAAGTCTTTAATTAAGTTATCGGCTTGACTCCAACTGATTAGTCGGGCACCGGAGGCAAATTTATGTCCGCCTCCTCCATAGATTGTGGCAATTTCATTAACGATTGGACCACGTGATCGGATATTTGCTCGAATTAAATTGCTTTTTTTATCCTCAGTTAGGAAGAGCCAAATCAACACTTCATTAACGCATTTTAAATCACTAATGATATTTCCGGCACTGGCAGAATCAACATTAAATTCTTTTAACATTTCTTCTGTTATTTTGATGTAGGCAACTCCATTATCTGTAACGGTCATATTTTCTAGGATATAGCCTTGAAATCGAATTTCGGCTAAGGAACGCATATAAAGGGGTTCATATAAAGAGGTAAAATCAATATTAGATTTTTTTAAGAGAATGGTAATTAGTTCAAAAGTTCGGTTCGTGGTATAACTGTGCATGAACCTTCCGGTGTCAGAGACTACGCCAAGGTAAAGATTTTTGGCGATACTATCATCAAACTTCAAATGATTTTTTAGTAAAAACTCTATAATCAATTGGCAAGTTGAGGAAGCATTATCGTCAATTAATTCGATACTTCCAAATTTTTCAACAAAGGGATGATGATCGATTTTTATGATGTTGGTGTAATCTTCAAGGTGAACGCTATCAATTCTTTTTATATCGGGTGTATCTAACACAATCAGAAGTGTTTTTTCTTTATCTAATTCTTCTATCTTATCTAATATTCCCATAAATTTGAAACGACTAGCTGGATTTCCGATGGCAAAAACAGATTTTTTGGGAAATTTATTTTTTATAATTTCTCTTAATGCAAACTGGCTACCTAATGCATCTGGATCGGCGCCAATATGTCTTGCAATGACAATGTTAGGATACTTTTTTATCTCTTTATAAATTTTTTTATAAATATTGGCCATTTTAGAACTTCTTTCTATTTTTTACATAATTGATAGGTATCTCTTGCAATGACAACTTCTTCATCAGTTGGAATAACAAAACATTTTACGGTTGAATCTGGGGTGCTGATCAATGCTTCTTCACCACGATGTTTGTCATTTTCTTCTCGATCACATTTGATACCAAGGCAAGATAATCTGTCTAATATCATTCTACGAATGTGTGGGGCATTTTCTCCTACGCCAGCGGTGAAACAAATCGCATCCACTCCACCTAATTCCACATAGTATTGCGCAATATATTTTACAATTGAGTTTACGTAAGCATGATGGGCAAGAATGGCACCTTTATCTTTTTGAGCAATTGCTTCATCAATATCTCTAAAATCGCTACTAATTCCACTAATTCCTAACATTCCACTTTCTTTATTTAGAATATTATCAATCTCTTCAATAGATTTTCCGGTTTTTTTCATCATATAAGGAATGATGCTATAATCAATGCTTCCTGAACGAGAACCCATGATTGTTCCACAATTTGGTGTAAATCCCATTGTTGTATCAATACATCTTCCATCACGAACTGCACTAATGCTTCCACCTTGACCTAAATGACAAACGATAACATTGGCAAAATCTTTATCCAATAATTCCATAGCACGATTGGAAACATATTTATGGCTCATTCCATGAAATCCATATTTTCTAACGCCATATTTGGTATACCATTCATAAGGAACTGCATAAATGTAACGATCTTCTTTCATCGTTTGATGAAAATTGGTATCGAAACAAGCTACTTGCTTTGCTTTAGGAAATGCTTTCATAGCGGCTTTAATTCCCATGATATTTGCGGGCAAATGTAATGGTCCTAAATCAATAATGCTTTCAATATTCCGAATGACTTCATCATCAATGACGGTTGATTCGGAATACATTTCTGCTCCATGTAATACTCTGTGACCGATGGCATCAATTTCATCTAAATTTTTTACTACTTTATAATTAAGGAGTTCTTCCGTTACAATTTTAAAAGCTGCTTCATGGTTTGGTAAAGCAATTTCTTTTTTGATCTTTTCTCCATTTATCCAAATGGTATAAAATGAATTATTGATCCCTATTCTTTCGAATCTTCCTTTCATTAAAATTTTTTCTTCTGGCATTTCATAAGCTTGAAATTTTAATGATGAACTACCAGCATTTACGGATAATATTTTCATTATTCCAC
This sequence comes from uncultured Bacilli bacterium, assembly GCA_934132915.1. Next base: position 12,506 of record CAKPAK010000019.1, on the reverse strand, counting down.
CTCTTTCTTAATACGTATTATATCATAACTCTTGCTTTTTTTGATGAAATTTTACTTATCTTTTGTTTTTTCTTGTTTTTGTGATTCGAATTTTGATTCCTAAAATGATGATTAGGAAAAAAATGGTTAACAATAAAATTTGAATTTTTATCTTTTGTATAAATAATATGCTACTTGGGGCGCTATTATCTTTAGTAATTTTGATTTGATAGGTTGAATTCGTTCCATCTTCCGCAGTTACTAGGATACGAATTACGCTATTATTTTTTAAATCATGATTCCCTAGAATTTTATATTTAGCTTTAGCACTATTGGTTGTTACTGTGATCTTCAAACTTTTTTCATCTTTTATTGTTAAGTTGTATTGATAAGTATTGCTAGAGAATTGAAAAGGATAATCTTCAATAACTATATTTTTTAAAGAACTGTCCGTCGAGAGAAGTTTATTTCTATTTACTAGAATAAGATAGGTTGCAGTGGTTCCATCTTCCGCAGTTACTTTAATTTTAATTTCATTTTCGCCTATTGAATATTTTTCTGGAGCAATCACTTGTACTTTGCTACTATCCACTAATGGAATGGCTTCTATTTGAGGAATTTCTTCCTTATTTTCTAATTGTTGTGAATAGTGATACTTATTTTTTTGAAGTGAAATTGGCTTTTTATTAATGATGAGCGATTTTAATGCTGTACTGTCGATTTTATTTTGCTCTTCGATCATTCGGGTTGCATAAATAATGTAATTTTTGCGATTTCCTCGTTCACTGGTTACGTTGATTTCTAGTTTATTTGTCCCTAATGCTAGTTTTTGTGTTCCAATATTTCCCTCTACTTTTGCCTGTTCATCTTCTGGGGTAGCAGATATTTCAATAATCTCTTTTTTGGTAGTTAGTTGATAGGTAGTTATTGTTTTTTCGAAATCTGGCTTTATTTTTTCATTGGATACTTCTAAGCTTTTTAAATTATTATTATTAGAAAGAATCTTTATGCGACTTGTGATGGGTTCTAATGAAGTATTTTGAAATTCTGATGTACTGATTTCAATATTTTTTAAAGTCACGGTGGCATATTCTCTTGATGGCGTGGATGGGGCTACTTTTAGGGAAAGGTTGGCGTGAAAGGGAGAAGAAGAAATATTTCCTAAAGCAAAGCCTAATTTGGTGTTATAGTAATTTTTCCAAGGTGTATCTGGAATTAAACTTTGATAGATCATGGATGAAGATAATTCTATATTGGCTTTTAATCCTGATATTGTTTCATTTTCAATTTGGCAATTTACCTCTTCTTCTGGTGAAGAAACTTCTGGACATTTTAGCGTTAACGCTTGCACTTGTAAATTGGTTGTGAAGAAGAAGATCAGAAGGAAAGTTGAATGGATAATTTTATTTTTCATTTTGTATTCTCCTTTACAATAACTAAATATTCCGTACTGCCACAAGCATAATTTTCTTCACGGAAAGTATAACTATTTTTTACTTTTATCGTAACCTGCCCTAATGAATGGGGGTGAACAATTAACTTGGTTCCTTGAATTTCACAAGTAGCAAGCTCTGAATTTTGGCTTTCACAAGTTAGATTTCCCAAATTTTCCCCAGCGATGGTTGTTGCTAAATCGTGATCAATTGTTGTTACTCCCCCAATGTCAGGAATACTTATCCGATACGTATCAATCGTCACTTGATTGCTTTGATTTCCATGACTTTCTTTTACTGTTAAAGTGGCTCTTCCCGCTTGTTGGCCCATATTGATCCTTAGCATATTTCTTCCATTAAATTTTTGCATTTCCGCACTGGCGATGACGTTTAGATCGCTAATGTCAAAAGTGTACTTTCCACTATTCATTGCGCTTATGGTGATTAGTTGCGCATTTCCTGGGGTTGTACATAAATATTTTGGTAAAACATTTAAATATACTGACATGACGTCTAAGTAAAAGGTGGCATTACCATAAAGATTACTAGAAACTACAATATTGGTATTTCCTTGAGATTTTTGCTTAATGATTAATTTTTTATCTTTTATTTCACATTCGGCAATTTCTGTTTTTTCTGGCGCGCAAGTAATATCTTGATAATCTACCGCTTTAATTCCTATTTCTAAGTTGTCTCCTCCGATATAAGCGATGCCTTCTTTTTGAGATAGTTGAATAGTGTTATCCACTTTTATTTCGACTTCACTTGTTTGCTTTTTATCGGGGGTGGTCAAGATAATTTTGGTTGTCCCTTCTTTTTTTCCTGTTACTTTGCCTGTTGCATCTACCTCGGCGATGGTAGGGTCAAGACTTGTCCAAATGAGATTGGTATTTTTGCCGATGGATGGGTCTATTTGATAAATAATTCTTGTTGTCTCAGAAGTTTGTAAGAGATAGTTTTTTTCTTTTGGAGTTAGAGATTGATAATCACTATTGATTGTCTTATCTAAAAGGATAAGGTCATTGATATGAACTTCTTTATCATCATTGATATCAAAAGTATCTAGGGAAAGATTATCTTTTTGAATGAGATATTCTCCAAATAAATTTAAGTCTTCTTGATTAACAAGGCCATCTTCATTAATATCTCCTTTGATGATATTGGTATAAGTGGCAACGACTTTTTTATCTTTATTATAAAGTAGCGTCTTACTTCTATTTGTGATATAACCATCAGTTAGTTCATGATTACTATCATCTACTACTTTTAGGGTACAATTTTCTAAATCAAAATACTGATAAAATAGAGAAATATTGGTATTGGGAGAAATTTCTGTAATATTGCTATCTTTAATTTTATACCGATCACTTTTGATGGAGTATTCTGTATCAAGAGAGAATGTTGTATAAAATGAGATGATTATTACAACAAATAAAATTCCTCCTATAATACTTAAAATTAAATTTCTTTTTTTCATTTTTTGCTCCTTATTTTTTCTTATCAATTTTCTTATTTTAAGAAGTTAACTAAAATAAGACTAAAGATAATTATGATTATAAGAATGATTAAAAGGGTAAGATTGGTAAAACCTAGAGAAGAATTTGGCGTTTTCTTTAGTACTCTTACATTTTTTTCAGTCTTTTCTTTTTCTGGCATTTTCTCTTCAAATTTTCTTGCTTTCTCGTACTGGCCAATGATTTCTTTTCCTATTTCAGAAAATGTCCTTTTATCATTCTGATAATAAATTTTTACTTGTTCTAAGTCGGAATCTGGAAAAGAAGGGTTTCCTTTAAAAAGTTTTTCAAGTAGATAATTTGTTTTTTCTTGCTTTGATTTATCTAAAAGAGATAATTTTTCTTGAATTTGAGAAGATAATTCAGGAAATGTTGTTGTGATTGCTTTAGTGCTAAGGCCTAAATACTGTTCTCTATCTGGAAATAACATTTGTTGTAAGATAAAGGATTCAAAATTTTCTACTAAATCTTGTTTGGTAAATAAATCATCAGAAGAGATGGATACTAGTTTTTGATTGACAAAATGAAACAAATTGGGATGAAGATATAATAGTCTTCGAAATGTTTTTTTGGTTATTTCTTGATGATTTCTATTGGCTTGATTGATTTGTTTTTGGATTAAGTCCGTATCATCCATTGGAATTTCTTTGGGACGATTGGGATAATGATATAATTTAATGATTCCTGATTTATCTAATTCTTTTAACTTCTTATAGACATTTTCTATTTTTTCTTCCGATTCTATATTTACAGAAACATCTGAGACAAATTCTGAAAATCCTGTATGAATATCTTTAAATGATAAACTGGGTACTGTATAGATTGAAGAAGAATTATTAAACATTTTAGCAAATGCACCAGGGATTCTTTCCACAATCTGCCAAGGTTCATCATCACTATTTCGAAATAAAGTGTAAGTTAAATCATCTCCACACATCCCTGAAAAAATAATCGCTAATTCTTTATTTTTTGTTGCGTAAACAAAATTTCCATGAGTAGATTGATGAGGAAGTAGTTTTGTTAAATCACTTTGGCTACTGCCATGATATAATATTTGCATATAGACACCTCTTTTAAAATTATTTTTTTGAATTGTGTTTTGGAGATAATTCTTCGAAAGTAAAGTAGTCAAATTCATCGCCTATACGAATTTCCTTATTTTTGGCTATTAATTGCATCAAATCATATCGATCTGGAATTTGTAAAAAATGGAGATTCTTTGGACTGATTACTGTATTTATCATAACAAAATTATCCATATTATTTGTATTGGCATTGCTACCAACACTCTCTGTAAAAAATGCACTGGAAAAATTTAAATTAGAATTTATAAAATCTTTTAAATTAAGAGCTTTTCCTTCTTTAATCGTTTCGAAATAAATATTTTTTGAGTCTAAAACATCTTTTATTGGAAAACTAATAATACAATTTAAATTTGAAAAATAACCTTCAAGAATAATTTCTATATTCTTTTTTGTTTCTAAATCAAGATTATTTTCAAACTTACGATAAATAACTTTACGATAATAATCTTTTTTGTTCTCCCCATAAACCACTGGAATAGCATTACCATTTTCTTGTTTTAATATTCCTAAAAACAATCTCTCTGGTGCAAAACTAAACGCATAACCAAACGAAGTAGCACCTGGAGAAGTAAAATATACTTCATCATCCCTACCACTTTGTTGCTTTGTATATTCCCCAGTAATCGCTAACTTTTTTTCTAAAAAATTAAGTGCATCAAATAAAACTTCATTTTTATTTAACGGACTTCCTAGTCCATTTTTCTTAATTAAATTAACCATGCTACCATTGCAAGAATGAGTAAATACTCCATCATTAAATATCCAATTTTTGAAGTCAAAATTTCCTTCAAGAGCATTTAGTTTTTCAAAAATTTCCTCATAATTACTATAAATATTTTTATCACCACTTATTAGATAATATTTATAAATACGTCCTAATCGATAGCATAAATAATCTATATCGTTATTACTATCTTGGAGTAATTTTGATAAAAATTTTTCATTAGATAATAAATACTGAATAGGTGGTGTATTGCCTAACAGTTCTTTTAAACTTTTTAAGTATTCAATTGCTTTTGAATTAATTATTTTCTCTTTAATAGAATTACTACTACTTTCCTTTATTTTATTCATTTTACTCTACTCCTTTTATTCTGATTTTATTATATCACATAAGTTTTAAAATAAAATACTTATTCATCGTTTTAATCTTTTACAAGAAAAGAAAAAAGAAGAAGTATTTTCCTCTTTTAATTATATTAATTTAATTGATAGCCTAATTTTTCTAGTTCAAGTATGGTGATGGCTGATAATTTTTTCTTTTTTAGTTTTTTTATTTCGTAAAAGTCTGCACCTAAAGAATCATCATTCTGATTATCAACGGAAATATCCTTTTTAATTTCATTCTGATACTCTAGTATTTGATAAAAAATACCAACATGATGAACCAAAATATTTGTATTATCATCATACTTCCACTCTACAACAACAGAAGAAGCATCAAATAATTGATATTTTGTAACTTCTAAACCAGTTTCTTCTAACATTTCTCTTTTTAAAGTTTCTTCTGGTGTTTCTCCAAATTCAAATGATCCGCCTGGTAAATCTAATAAGCCATCATAAGGACCAGTTTTTTTCTTAATCAATAGTATCTTACCATCTTTTACAACCAATCCATAGCATCCTATGTGTTGATGTTCTTTCATTTCGTCACCTACTTTCTTAAAAAAAGAAGGGTTACTTCCCTTCTATATCATCTAGAAAATTATTGATAATGACCATTCTATCGTCAACTTCTTTTAATGATTCTTTATTTAACATATCAAAACTTAATTGTTCTTGTTCTGGTTTTAGTTCTTCTACATATTCTAGATTACTAAATGATTCTTTGGATTGTTCTTGAGGGGATAAGTATGTATCTTTTATTTTATCTTTAACGACGAAAGAACCATTACTATATCTATCCATAATTGGGATATCTACTATTTTCATTTCTTTTTGGTATTTTTTGGTTACAACAACAATTTCTGTTTTGACGTCTTCAACATAAGCGTCAACAATATGACTTGGATTACTTTTAATTTCTTTCATGAATAGTAGGCCACGATTTCCACGGGTACCCATATCGATTTCAGAAAAACGCATTCTTTTGGCGGTTCCTTTATCGGTAAATAAGGTGATGTATTCGGCATTATTTTTAAATAATAAGCCACTTACTACTTCATCATCTCTTAAGTTAATTGATTTTACCCCACTGGCTTTAATTCCTACTGGATTAATGTCTGATGTTTTATACCATAGTCCATAGCCTTTTTTGGTTACGACTAAAACATTCGTATCAACGCTATAAGTTACGTTTACTACTTCATCTTTATCTTTTAGTTTCATCATATTAATGGCTTTAGAATATCTACTTACTTTAAATTCTTTTAGTAGTGTTCTTTTTACCATTCCATTTTTAGTAAATGAAGTGATATAGATATTTTGATCAAAATCATAAACGGGCATTGCATTTACTACATATTCATCTGGATTAACGGTAATAATATTGCTCATGTGTTTGCCCATTTCTTTCCATTTTAAATCTGGTATTTCATGGACAGGAATGTATAAGTAATTTCCTAAATTCGTAAATACAAGCAAGGTGTCTAGGGTGTTCATGTTATAAAGGCCTACAATATAGTCGTTTTCTTTTAAGGTTAAGTCTTCAAGGTTTGAGGCGGCATAACTTCTTAGGGAAGTTCTTTTAATGTATCCTTCATTTGTTACAACAACCATAACATCTTCTTTTGGTATCATACTTGTTGCATCAATTTTAATTTCGGTAATTTCCTCTCTGATTTCGGTTTTTCTTGGGGTTGCATATTTATCTTTAATGCTCTTTAATTCTTTTATTAATACTTGAATTAATACTTTTTCATCGGCTAAAATGGCTTCTAATTCTTTCATTTGATCTAATAACTTTTTCATTTCTTCTTGTAAGGCAACAATATCTGTATTGGTTAAGCGATAAAGTTGTAAGGTTACAATAGCGTCTGCTTGTTTTTCTGTAAAGTCATATTCTTTTACTAAGTTCTCAATTGCATTGGCTTTATTTTTTGAAGAACGAATGGTTTTGATGACTTCATCTAGGATAGAAATGGCTTTGATTAGGCCTTCTACGATGTGATATCTTGCTTTAGCTGTTCTTAAATCAAATTCACTTCTTCTTGTGATGACTTCTTTTTGATGGGCAATATAAGCATCTAGTATTCCGATAATTCCAAGTAACATTGGTCTTCTATTGACAATAACAACATTGTTAAAATTATAAGAGATTTGTAGTTCTGTATTTTTATATAGATAATTTAAGATATTCTCTGCATTGGCATCTTTTTTTAAATCAATAGCGATTTGTAAGCCATCTTTATCCGATTCATCTCTTACTTCTAGGATACCATCTATTTTTTTCTCTAGACGAATTTCGTCCATTTTTCGAACTAGTAAGGCTTTATTTACTTCGTAAGGAATTTCGTGAACAATAATTTTATTTTTTTCTATTGTTACTTTTGATTTTAAGATAATTTTCCCACGTCCGGTTTGATAAGCACTTTTAATACCATCGATTCCTTCTAAAATTGCTCCGGTTGGAAAGTCTGGTCCTTTTATAAATTGCATGATTTCCTCTAAAGATGAAGATGGGTTATTTAATCTATCAATGGTTGCATCAATAACCTCGCCTAGATTATGAGGGGGGATATTGGTTGCATATCCTGCCGAAATACCGGTTGTTCCATTTACTAAAAGATTGGGAAACCGACTTGGTAGGACAGTTGGCTCTAATAGGGTATCGTCATAGTTTGGTGCCATTGTTACGGTATCTTTATCGATATCTTGTAGCATTACCCCAGCAATTTCTGAAAGTCTTGCTTCGGTATAACGGCTAGCTGCGGCCGAGTCTCCATCAATTGAACCATTATTTCCTTGCATATCGACGAATGGTTCTTTCATTTTCCAATCTTGACTCATTCGAACGATTGCTTCATAAATAGAAGAGTCTCCATGTGGATGGTATTTACCCATAACATCTCCAACCGCACGAGCGCTCTTTTTATAAGGTTTATCAAATGTATTTTTTTCTTTGTACATGGAATATAAAATTCTTCTTTGTACTGGTTTTAATCCATCTCGAACATCAGGGATTGCTCTATCTTGAATGATATATTTAGAATAAGTTCCAAAGCGTTCTCCCATGATTTCTTCTAGTGAATAATCGTAAATTCTTTTTATTATGTCTTCCATAGCATCACCATGTTATAAGTCTATCATAAATTATTTTTATTGGCAAGAAAATTAACATCTTTTTCTTATAATTAACTTAGGGTAATCTTTGTTATATGATAAAAATACTGAATAATATTCTTCCTTAAAGAAAAAAAGATACTAGATAAAAATCGTCTATTAATATAATTTTATATTTACATATTTTAATAAATAGCCACTTTTGAAACATATCCTTTTTCGTTATAGATAATATTAAAATTAGACCATTTTTCTCCATTTGGAGTAACGTATACTGTATTACTTTCAACAAGTTTAACTATATTGGAAAAATCATTTTTACTAGTATATTCTTTATCATTGTATACAACTATAATTTTGTTATCACTATTATCATTATAATCTGCAATATCATTTAAATAAGATTCGATACTTCTAACCGAAACAACTCCATCAGGTATTACAATAAAAGAATTAATAATCCAATTATTATTTTCTTTTACTACTGAATACGATAAAACTTCAGATTCATTTACAATATCGGAGCCTTTTTCAAAATAACCAACATTTGCAACTACATCAATTTTATTTTTATTATAGTTTACTATTCTATAATTACTATCATTCTTTTCATACATAATGAATCCATGATCTTTATTGGAGTTTTTGCAATATAATTTTCCATCTTTTTCTAAATAAATCTCATAGATATATTTTCCATTTTTATAAGCATATGTCCCAGAATTTGTTTTATAGTACTTATTAATTAAATTTTCTGACATAAATGATTTAAAATAATTATTTAATTCTTCAATAGTTTTGAAGTCTTGTGAAACATCATATTTATGAATCGACTGCATCCCAGTTTCTTCATAAGGAATAAAATCTTCTTCGTTATTCCATTTCATATTTTCTCCACAAAACACCCATGCTGAATTGAAAGAATATAAATTCTTATATAATTTATCTCCAAGATTTTCAGCAATTTTTTTCATATCATTAGGAATAGTTTGATTTGATATAGAATCATCTGATGCTTTATTATCTTTGGATATAGAAGTATTTTGATCAGAATTATTAATTACCTTACTATTAAACTTAATTGTATCTGTTGCAAATAAAACACATAGTACTGCTAGTATTACAATAATTATCCCCATTAATATAATAATTCCTTTATTACTTTTCTTTTCCATTTTAAAATTACCTCTTTCTTTAATTTTTTATCATTTAATTTTATATTGATCATTTAAGTAAGAATTAATATCATTTTTAGAAATATCAATAAATTTACTTCCCTCTGCTCCACAAGCAAGAGAATATTTTGGAAAAATTACTTTGATCCCATCTTTAGTAAAATACCAATTTCCATCTTTATTTAATTCTGTTTTTACTCTATCTTTCCAATCTTCTTCAAGACATGACGATTCAGTATTATTTTTTTCAATTTGAGTGATGCTTTGATTATAAATATAATCAAAAACTCCCGTTCCAAGATTGGTTAACTTTAATAAATTTCCAGTAGTGGCATCAAAGTTATATCCTTCATTATTATCCCAAGAAACTCCTCCAAAACTACCTACTGTATTTACGATAAAAGTTAATCGATTATTTGTAATTTCTCCTGTTTCAATTAAATAGTTTACTCCTAATCCCGTGGATGGATTTTCATCACTCTCGTCTGCTACCTTTTTTATATCTTCCCACATTTTATCTGATATTTCATTTAACTTATTTTCGATTAAAGATGCTGCATTAGGATTATTTTTATTTTCGATAGTAATCACATTTCTTTTATTGTTAGTGTTTTCAATATCTTCTTTATTTTTGGTTGTATAAGTTTCTTCTTTATAATTAATTGTATATGAATTTGCGTTTTCCTCTTCTTTAGATTGATTATTGTTATTTGTTTTATTGTTTATTTTATCTTGATTTGAATTATTATTTAGTGTTATCTTATTTGTTGCAAATAAGACACATAGTACTGCTAGTATTACTATAATTACTCCCATTAGTATAGTAATCATTTTGCGATTATTCATTTTTATTCCTTTCTAACTGTACAATTCATTTCATTAAAATATGTTATATCTGCTTACTTGTAATCTCCTAATTCTACAGTCTTCCAATCAAACCAACCATCTTTACCTACTTGATGAAAAATTGTACTTTTCTCAATTGTATAATAATCATACACTACTTTGTTATTTTTTATATATGTATGTAAAATATTTGCTATTTTATCCATTCCAATTTTTATATATTTCTCTTTATTATTTTTAAAATCATCATATGTTACTTCATAATAATCTACTACTGTTCCATTAGAATTATTTAAATTTGTCCAATTTGTTAATTCTTCTTCATAATATTCATTAACAATTTGTTCATATGAAGTACCAACTTTTTTGAGTAATTCTTCTTCGGTAATTAATTTATTATTTAATAAATCAATGTTTGTAACTGCTTTATCAGGAATACCATATCCCATTTCAATTTCATCTGTATATTCTATAGAATAAACAATAGATAAAACATTATCATTTATACTATAATCCAAATTATACTTGGCATCAAATATTTCTTCATTTGAATTCTTTGCATAATTTTTTGCATTTTCTAATAAAGTTTCTTGTTGATCATAAAAGTCTTTTGTTGCACTATTACTTACATAATTAATTTTTAGTTTTTTGATTGAAACTTTAGGAGATAGCTCAACATCTTCTAAACTGATATATTTATCTGCTGGATAAATTTTATTCTCTTTTTGATCAGTATTTTCTTTTGTAGAGGTATTTTGACTTGAATTATTAGTTACTTTACTATTAAATGTGATTTTGTTTGTTGCAAATAAGGTGCATAATACTACTAATATTACTATGATTATGCCCATTAGTGTAATGATTACTCCATTATTACTCCTTTTTATTTTTCTTCACTCCTTTCTATTTTAATAGTAACATAAAATACTAAATTAATATATTAATTTTCATATTATTTTTTACAAATTGATGTAAAGAAAAAAAGCAGAGAAATAAATCCCTGATTTTATTGATTATAATAGTTCTAAACGTTTACCCAATTGATATTCCTTATAAAATAAGGGTTTAAAAACTATTGTGTGAATTACAGGTAGTTGCGTATAAGAATTTTAACGAATACCAATGAATTATTTATTTACTTTAATCAAATAATGATTTACAGTGCCATTTTGAACGTAATTATAATATAAAATAGGCAATATATTTAAAACGCCATCATTATCAGTAAAAAATAAAATACTATTATCTTTTATACTATTTTCTACAAGGACTTTTGTTATATCATAACAATTTTCGGTACCATATTTTTCCTTATCATCCGACCAATGACATTCAGTTGATAAATCAACATTTTGATTATCGGTATCATTATCCATTTTCTCTTTTAATAAAGGTGTTATTTTATCCATAATATCATCATTATTATATCCTAATTTATCCACTAATTCGTCAAATGATAAAATATTTCCAGTAGTTAAATCAAAATTATATATATTGTATTCAAAAACATATGTTGATGTCGCTTGAGTTGAATTGATTACAACAACAGATAAAATATTATCATACTTATACGTTCTATATGTCAATATTTGAGAACAACTTGGTCCATTATCATTTTTACTTTCTTCAGCACACTCATCAAATTTACTAGCATATTTATTATACAATTTAAGTAATTCATTATTTACTGATATAGCATCATTAGATTTAAAATTTAAAAATGGCACTTTTAAATCACTTAAATATTGCGTTCCTACTCTTGTTTCTACGTCAATACCGTAGTATGATATAGTTCTTTTTTCGTCACCATCAGATGAATATCTTTTAAATTCTGTATATTTATTATCATATGTATAAGTTGCATCATATACCCAATCCTTACTATCATCAACTTTAGTAAGTTTATCTCCTACTTCAATATTAGGTTCATTTTTAATGGATGATTCTTTCTTTTCAATTCTTATAGTATCTGTTGCAAATAAGACACACAATACTAAAAGTACTCCTATAATTACTCCCATTAATATTATAATTCCTCTATTATTTTTCTTTTCCATTTTTTCACTCCTCCTAGTTTAATCATAACATAAAATATTTTATTAGTATATTATTTTTAATGTTTCATTATTTTTTACAAATTAATGTAAAGAAAAAACCAGAGAAATAAATCCCTGATTTTCTTGATTATCATATAGGCTTAACGTTTTGAGAACTGAGGCGCACGACGAGCTGCTTTTAATCCTGGTTTCTTTC